>CAJBZC010000221.1 GCA_903959965.1 uncultured bacterium | reverse complement strand
CCAGCAAGCAGTCTAACTTAAATGATAGCATAAAAGCAGCAGTACGTTCCCCCTGCATTTCTTCGCGTCCTTGCGGTAAAGCCTTCACCGCGAAGTCGCTAAGGTGCGATGGACGGAAACCTATCTTTGTAAAAAGCTTAAGCATGTCGCCACGGGTAAAGATCTGCTGTATTAGTTCGCAAGATGAAGCGAAGGTTGCCATCACGGCAGGGGCGGCTGCATTGGGACTTGTGGGACATATGCCGAGCGGGCCGGGCATCATCTCAGATGATCTGATCAGAGATATCGCGCTTAAAATCCCTCCCGGTGTCACCTCCTTCCTGCTGACCAGTGAAACCGACCCTGAGGAGATCATCCGCCATCATGAGAAAACCCGCACCCACACGATCCAGCTGGTGGATGACATCCCGGACGAAGCTTATGGCATGCTGAGGTCAGCCATGCCATCGATCAGACTGGTGCAGGTCATACACGTAAGGGACATGGACTCACTGGATGAAGCCCTGAGAAAGGCAGCTTACGTGGACGCCTTGCTGCTGGACAGTGGCAATCCGAACCTCCCCGTTCGCGAACTGGGCGGAACGGGCAGGGTACATAACTGGGATGTCAGCGCAAGGATCGTTGAGCAATCGAAGGTGCCTGTTTTCCTGGCCGGAGGATTACATGCAGGGAATATCAGGCAAGCCATGGATCGGGTACGACCATTTGGCGTCGACCTCTGCAGCGGCGTACGTACCAACGGGCAGCTCGACCCCCGGAAACTGGATGAGTTTTTCATCTCATTAAAGTATGATTTATAATATAATAAATAATGTCATCGCAGATCATACTTGAAGACATACTGCTCCGGCCCATTGTGCCTGAAGACAATGCAGCCATCGCCCGGATCATCCGGGCGACCCTGACAGAGTTTGGTGCAAACCATCCCGGTACGGTCTTCACTGACCCCACGACAGACGATCTGTACACCTTGTTCCGGGCGCCGGGTTCCTTCTACCATGTGGCAGTTCACGAGGGTGAGCTGCAGGGAGGGGCTGGCATATTCCCCAGTGCGGGTCTGCCGGCAGACACCTGCGAACTCGTGAAAATGTACCTCGTACCCGAAGCCCGTTCGATCGGATTGGGCAGGCGGATGATTGCAGACGGTTTGGAGAAAGCCAGGTCAATGGGCTACCGCCATGTGTATATTGAAACCATGCCTGAGCTCAGCCGTGCGGTGGAAGTGTACCGACGTTTCGGCTTCAGGGATCTGACGGGTCCGCTGGGCAACACCGGGCATTTTGGATGCAGCGTCTGGATGATGCTGGATCTGTGATCTGACAGATACAGAAGCCCCGGGGGATCTGGTCACCCTTCCATCTTTTCCACTTCGTACACTGGGCTGAAGAGATAGATCCTGCCTGAGGGTTCTTCGGTGCATCGGATGCGCTTGCGCTGAGCGGCGCCCCTTCTGAAAACGCGCCCTCCGGCGATCTGGAATCGGGTTCCAGGGGCGAGGTCTTCCACCAGGCAGCGGCCTGGGCGCTGGGGATCATAGGAGCGCAGCACCCGCATCAGTTCGACATCGGCACAGGAACTGGCGGCGGGATTGTCCAGGGAGGCTGCCAGCGCCTTCCTGATGGGTTCCGGAAAGATGTCCGATGCGATGAACCGGGACAGCATATTTCCGAACATCGACTTCCATTCGCGTCCATGTGCCGCTACAGCGTTGCCATGCTGCAGAAAGGTTAGCAGATGGGCGAGTTCGTGCAATAAGGTGATGAGGAAGGCATAACGATTCAGGTCACCATTTACGGATATCCTATGGTTTCGACCACGGTGGGCAGGGCGATAGTCGCCGAGCAGGGTGGCTCTTGACCGGGTGATGGTCAGGTGAACATGGTGATCGAGCAGATATCTTTCCACCATCGGAAAGGAGCCTTCCGGAAGATAGGCTGCCAGCGCCTGCAAGGGTGATTCCTGCTTAGCCATTCTTTCGTTTCCGGAAGACGCGCATCAGTGCCTGCATTTCCAGGAAAGTGTACACCAGATACAGGAACATGCACGTGAAGAGCGACATTTTATTGATGGCACTGCGGTACATGAAGGCATAACCAAAAACAATGCCTGCCACCAGGATCAGTTTGATGATGAATGACCCATATACGGAACGTAGGAATCCAAAAGAGTCGGAGGCGCGCATGCCTCTGTAGAGCATGGAAAAAGATATGGCGGTGATGATGCAAATCAGGAGATTCCCGAGCAGGAGTACATTGATATCATAACCGATTTTTTCCAGCGATTGCCTGAAAATCACGGCCAGGGCATTCACAGACACCAACAGGGTAAACAGCGGGGCCAGGGATTTCTTCAGGATCATTCAGATTATTTTGAGGTATCGCGGATGGCCTTTACGACCAGTCCAACCACACATAACAACGGCAGTATCCATACAAGCAAAGGAATATCACCCGGGATCAGTCGATCTAGCCTGAGACCCGCCCACACCGAGAGACCTAATACAACAAGGTATTTGGCAGCAAGCCCTGAATACTCGAGCAGAAGACGGGCGCCCTTTACGTTACCCGTTCTGTCCTTCCCGGGCCTCTTACTGTGCGATGGCGTGTCGTTTGTCATCTGACGTCATTTCGACTACATAGGCATCCTTACCCATGTGGCAATGACCATTGAAGGTGACCTGCGGCTCGATCTGAATCTTGCCTGCGTGGATATCTCCTTCTACGACTGCTTCCCCTCTCAGGGTCAGCTGATCCTTGACCATCAGCCTTCCGTTGACCTTTCCCTGGATGTCTGCCTGGTTGCAGTTGATGTCCCCCAAAACGACACCGGAGCCACCCAGTACCAGTTTTGCGGAACCTTTCATGTTCCCGATCAGTGTACCGTCGATCCGAACATCCCCGGTAGATGTGATGTCTCCGGTAATGGTAGTACCGTTGCCAATGAGCGTACTGCCGCCAGTTGAGTTTGTTTCTGTTTGCGTTCCTTTCTTGAACATGCTATAAATATAATAGGGTTTGGACGATTTTGCATGATCAATCCTCGATTTTTTCGGGATCCGGGACATCAAGTAGCATGGTATCCCTTTTTTGAGGGGTGTTTCCGGTCAGTACCACACGCAGACTCTCGATATAGGCATCCTTGTCCTGAATGCTTGCCTCGATGGAATCGGCTCTGATCTTCAATGCCATGAGCTTTTGACGGTCATTTCCATTCCCGAAACCGGGGATATAGTATTTCAACGGCGTGAATACGATCAGAGCTACGGTCAAGCCCACCAACACCACGAATGTGGAACAGAAGGCGATGTACACACTCAACCTCGTAAGCTTGAACGTGACGACCTCTTCGTAGGTATCATCGTTCATAACCACCAGTCGGTAGCGATTTCGGAGTCTTTGCAGTGTGGTTGACTTCTGATTCATTGCTGTTCTACATATACTCAGCCATCGGCTTTGGGTAACTCGTCTGCCGCCCGAATCCAATCACAGCTTTAAAATAATAAACTGTGTGTTCAGTTCATAAAGTTACATCAAATTTTTCGCTAATTTTAAAAAAAATCGACCAGACTGCTCCAACCGTGACGATGCCAATACCCTGCGAAAAAAACCTGAGAAGGCTGATCTTGTGTTTCATAGCCGTGATGAGCAGCGGTTTATGCCTGATTGCCCAGCCCGGGGCCAGGGTCGATCTGCCGAAGCCAAAAAAGTTCGAGAATCGGGTGTTAAAATCAGAAAAGACGCCGGAAGGCCGCATCCCTGCTGTGAAGAAATTGCAGCAAAACATCGTCACCAAATACAATTTTCATTTCAATGCGGAGAATGAACTGAATGATGCGATTTTTTCGGTCAGGCAGGCGCACAAGGACGATTATTCCCAACTTCTTTCATTTTATGACCATTCCCCAGCCGAGGCGTCCGGCCAAAAAGAGGAACTGGATTCGGTCATCCTGAAATGTAATAATGGCATCCTGCTGCATGACCTCCGTAACAGCTGGGTCGACGATCTTTACCTACTGATCGGCAAGGCCTATTATATGCGGAACGAGCTGGACTCGGCCCTATATGCCTTCCAGTATATCAACTACAACTTCCAGCCCCGGACCAAAGCGGATTACGGCTACGAGAAGACGATGGGCAGTCGCATTGATGGAAGCGGAGGCCCCCTGTCGATCGCCTCACCTGAAAAAAAAGGCCTGCTGCCGAGGCTTCTCCTGCACACGCCTGTCCGCAATGATGCCATTCTTTGGATGCTGCGCACCCTCATAGAACACGAACGCATGAATGAAGCGGCTGGCCTGATCGAAGTGCTGAGCGCAGATCGTTCACTTCCAGTACGCCTGAAAGATGGACTGTCGGAGATGCGTGCCTATTGGTTTTACCGAACGCGCCAGTACGACAGCGCAGCCTTTCATCTGGAGCAGGCACTGGATCTGGCACCCACGCCCAGGGAGCGCGCCAGGACGGAATTTCTGACCGCACAAATGCATGCACTGTCCGGTCATCAAAAAGATGCCGGAGAGATGTATGAAAAAGTGGTCACCCATACCACCGATCCCGTCATGGAAGCGTATGCCCGCATCAACGCCATGAATCTGCCGGGCTCTGCGGAAGATAAAGCGCTGATCGAACGTAATCTGAACGAACTGCTGAAAATGGGCAGGAAGTCACGCTACGAAGAATACCGGCATATCATCTATTATGCGGCGGCCAGGCTTGAAATGAAACGCCAAGGTTACCCTGCCGCCATGGACCTGTTCCGACAGAGCATCTCCGTCAATACGACGGATCCATCCTTAAAAAACAAGGCCTGGCTAGAGCTCGGAGACCTCTCCTTCAGCAGGCGAGATTACCGGATCGCCCGGCAGAGCTATGACAGCCTGACAGCGGATGGGCTGACGGAAAAGGACAGCCTGACGGTGGCTACCCGGAAACCCGTGCTGTCTGCACTGGTCACCTGGCTTGACCGACTGGAAACCGAAGACAGCCTGCAAAGGATCGCAGACCTTCCGGAAGCGGAACGAAAGGCCTATGTCAGAGCGCTCGCAAGAAAGTTCAGAAAGGAGCAGGGACTCAAGGAGGAAGATCTTTCCTCATCATCTTCGTCTGCCAGTCCGCTGACCGGAAAAGATAACGAGCCGGTTAATATGTTCGCCGCCAACGAAAGCAAGGGTGAATGGTATTTCTATAATGCCGGACTCCGCAACCAGGGCTTCCGACAGTTTCAGTCTAAATGGGGAAAGCGACCCAATATCGACAACTGGCGGCGTCTGGCAGCGGTGAACACCCAGCTGAATGCAGCAGCCCGGGGACTGAACCCGCCGGACATGAATCCGGACGCAAACGTTACAGCGGTGGCGGAACCGACGAAAGAGGCAGCTCCGCCGGATCTCTCTGAAGAGGGCATGACGGAGCGGCTTCCACTCACACCGGAGATGCGAAAGGCTTCGGACGACACCATTCAATCGGCGCTGTTCAATCTGGGTAAACTATTCCGGGAGGAGATGGACGATTGCGCTGAAAGCATCCAGTATCTGACCCGCCTGCTTGATCGCTATCCCAACACCCCCCTCGGTGAATCAGCACTCTACCAACTGGCCGTATGCTATCGGGGGAGAGGAGATGCGTCAAAGACTGCCTTCTACCGCAACCATCTGTCCAGGATCAACCCTGCAAGCCCCCTGCTGCAAATGATCGATGATCCCGGCAAGGCGGCAAAGATGCAGACAGCTGAGCGTACGGAAGCCACCAGACGATATGAGGAAGTATATGACCGGATGCTTTCGGGGCGTTTTGAAGAAGCCTTTCAGCTCAAGCGTGCGGCAGACAGTTCTTATGGCCCGAAATACTGGACGGATCAATTGATGTATGTGGAGGCCATTTACCATGTCTCAAAACGTGAAGACAGCGTAGCCATCCTCCGACTGGAGGAATTGCGCAAACGCAGTGGCAGCAAACTGTCCGGCAAGGCGGAAAGCCTGCTGGATGTCATCAAACGGCGTCAGGAGATCGAGGATTACCTGACAAAGCTGGAGATCAAGCGATATCCGGAAGACAGCATCATCCTGCCGGATGAGCCGGTTGTCATCCGCAAACCCGAAAAGATCGAACCCAGGGTGACTCCCGTAAGTCCGGACAGCCTGAAGCTGGCACCCTCGGCACCATTGGTTGCGCGGGTCGACAGCAGCCGGCTGCCCGTGCGGGATACCACAGCCAGGGTATTGAGGAAACCCGGCGCCTATTTTTTCCAACCGGCGGATTCGCAGGTGGTCGTGATGCTCCTTAACCAGGTGGATCCGGTTTACAGAAACGAGGCCAGGATCGGACTGGCGGGCTATCATCGCTCGCAGTTCCCGGACATGGGGCTGACCATTCGGGTGGACGGATTTAATGATGACATCAAGATGCTGTTGATCGAGGGCTTTGAAGACCTCGCATCAGCCCTTGATTATATGGAACAGGTACGCAAGGTATCTCCGACAGAATTATTCCCGTGGATGCCAGCGGATCGATACCGTTACTTCCCGGTTTCTGTGCCCGATCTGCCCTTGTTCCTGGAAAAAAAGGATGCCCAGGGATACCTGGAATTCCTCCGCAAGCATCTGCCGGGCAAATTTTAAATAAGGCTTCACTTTTAGCACCCGTGAATTTTCATAGTTTTACCGCCTCGTGGAGACTGTTCAACAACCTGTCTCGGTGGATAATACGCTGATATGACCAAATCCTTAAATATCATCTGGAAGATCTTCTTT
>CAJBZC010000220.1 GCA_903959965.1 uncultured bacterium | reverse complement strand
TTTTATCCGGAACACAGGTCCTTCAATGAGCCCATTCAACGCATGGATCCTGAGCAAAAGCCTGGAAACCCTGTTCATTCGGATGGACAGACATGCCGATAGCGCACTTAAACTCGCTACATCTTTGCAGGGACATCCCGCCCTCAGCTGGGTGAAATATCCATTCCTGTCCACCCATCCACAATACGAAATTGCCCGGCGACAGATGCGCAACGGTGGCGGGATCGTCACCTTCGAATTAAAGAACGGACTGGAAGCCGGCAGGAAATTCCTGAACAACCTGAAGATGCTCTCCATGACCAATAACCTCGGCGACAGCCGGAGCATCGCCTCACATCCGGCCAGCACCACCCACTCTAAACTGACCGAAGCGGAAAGACTGGCCGTCGGCATCACCCCGGGACTCATACGCATTTCCGTGGGACTGGAACACCCGGAAGACATCCTTAATGACATCCTGCAGGCCCTGCAACTAGAATCCTGAAGCTTATGACACCGTCTATTAATATCTCAGCCTTCAGGCAATCGTTCATCGATCATTTTGGTGGAGCCCCTCGCATCTTTCGTTCACCTGGTCGCATCAACCTGATTGGGGAGCATACAGATTACAACGATGGGTTTGTATTGCCGGCCGCGATCGACCGGCATGTCTATATCGCCATCTCCCCAAGGAATGACGGACGGATCCGGATCGCCGCGGTGGATTTCCCCGGCATACACGAAGGGAAGGTAACAGATGTTGAGAAGTCTGCACTTGGATGGCCGGATTATGCACTGGGTGTCTTGGCAGGCTTCAGGGAAAGAGGCATAGAACCCTCCGGATTCGATATGTTGGTAGGCAGCGACCTGCCCGTAGGTGCCGGACTTTCCTCCAGTGCTGCATATTCCTGTACTGTAGGATATGCATTGAACCAGGTGTTCGATGCCAGATTGGATCGGGTGGATATGATCCGTATCGCACAACAGGCAGAACACAGGTATGCAGGGGTGATGTGCGGCATCATGGATCCTTTCGCCAGCATGTACGGACAGCGTGGTCACCTCGTGCGGCTCGACTGCCGTTCGCTGGAGCATCATTACGTGCCGTTCAACGCTCCCGGTCTTTCATTGCTCTTGCTAAACACAAACGTTAAGCATTCCCTTGCGTCCTCCGCGTACAACCGTCGACGGGAGGAATGTGCTACCGGACTCGAATGGGTCCGCTCTGCATATCCGGACGTCGCTTCCCTTCGGGATGTGAACGAGTCAATGCTCGATCGTTGCGTGGCACCACGCGACAAAGTCATTGATGATCGTTGCAGATATGTAGTACAGGAAAACGCAAGGCTGCTGGCCCTTTGCAAAGACATGGAAGCCGGTGACCTGGTTGCTGCCGGCAACCGCATGTTCCAGACGCACGATGGATTGTCCCGCATGTACGACGTAAGTTGCCCGGAACTCGATTACCTCGTGGAGGCGGTTCTTGACAGGGATGGGGTGTACGGAGCCCGCATGATGGGCGGCGGATTTGGAGGTTGTACCATCAACCTGGTCAGCACAGATATCATCGATGACCTGGTGAGTGAACTTTCTGCGAGCTATGAAGCAGATAATGGAAGATCGCTTTCTGCCATTGCCGTCAACATCGGAGATGGAACTTCAGAGGTTGTAAGCTGATATTACACGAATCCCTTGTAATTGGGGGCGATCTTTCTTATTTTAGACGCATGATCAAACTTATGAAGAAAGCATTTACCCTGCTCCTGTTGTCTGCGTTGGCAACCGGTTGCAAGGACATTGAACAGATGCTGAAAACCCAGAAACAGAAACCAACCGCCGTGATAACCAACTACGAATATCCAAACTTTCCGACAGAAGCCGCATTTACGGACACGGTAGATGGTAAGAATGTCAAACTCTTCACCCTCACCAATGCCAATGGATTAAAGGTAGCCCTCACGAACTTCGGGGCCAGGGTCGTGGGCTTCTGGATGCCGGATGCCAACGGCAAGATGACGGATATCGTCCTCGGATTGCCGGACCTTAAAAATTACCGTCTGCCGGCCGCTAAATTCTTCGGATCGATTGCAGGTCGCTACTGCAACCGTATCGCCAAAGGAACCTTCGATCTGGATGGGGTTAAATATCAGCTTGATCTGAATAATGGACCCAACAGCTTACACGGTGGCACCAATGGCTTCCACAGCCGGGTATGGGAAGGTACTCAGCAGGGAGAGCAGCAGGTGGTCTTCAGTTATCTGTCAGTGGATGGTGAGGAAGGCTATCCCGGGAACATGATCATCAAAGTGACCTACAAGCTGACCGATGCCAATGAACTGTACATGGAATACGCGGCCACTTCAGATAAGCGGACCGTGGTTAACGTGACCAACCACAATTTCTGGAACCTTAACGGAGAAGGAAACGGCACCATCAATGATCACGAACTCACCATCGCCGCCTCCCGCTTTACACCGGTGGACAGCACGCTGATCCCGACCGGTATCACTTCCGTCGTGGGAACCCCGTTCGATTTCATGCAGGCAGTCACCATCGGTAAACGGGTGGCAGATACAAGCTCAGAACAGATGCGCTTTGGCGGCGGCTATGACCACAACTTCGTGCTTGACAGCACATCAAAAGGCTCTCCCGTTTTTGCCGCCCGGGTCAAAGGAAACAAATCGGGGATCGTGATGGATATCTACACCACGGAGCCTGGCATTCAGTTCTATGGGGGTAATTTCATGAAAGGTGAACAGACACTCAAAAGTGGCGCGAAAGACGATTACAGAACCGCGTTTTGTCTGGAAACCCAGCATTTCCCTAATTCACCCAATCAACTCGATTTCCCTTCAACCGTTCTGGAACCCAATATGAAATTTGTGAGCGTAACGATGCACCGGTTCAGCTTGGAAGGAGCCCAATAACGAAGAGCGTATTACAAAATGATATATAGGTCGCCGATTCAATCATGTATTGCATGATGAATCGGCGACCTCATTTTATTGAACAGCGAGGCGAACTGTCACCCATTCACGCTCCTTGTACCCTCCATGATTTCTGGGGTATGTCAATATAATCTCTCCGGTCTCCCTGTCCTCCAACATCGAGAAATGAGAGATGTCAAGCCTTCCGCGCGCCTTGTCCGTAGCGGTTTCCGTATCAAGCTGAAGCAAGGTGTTTCGCATCAGCCTGGTACGCACGGGATCCACTTCCGCCATCATGAATGGCCATCTGGGCAGGTTCCCTTCAGGATTCTGATCGGTGATATTCCCAAACCAGAAGATCCTGCCGCTGGAATGACGGAACAATGTGGACATCGCAGATGGTGAGAAGAATGGGTTTCCGTCATCAAAACAGAATGGTTCGGGTGTTGACCAGCGGGTGCCGCCGTCAGAAGAGACAGACATCCATTTATATCCCGGCAGTCGCTGTCCGTTTTTGGTTTTAGCATCATTGCTTCCCCGCATGACCATCATGATTCGACCGTCGGGCAGTTCAGCCAGCGTCGGTTCAATCATTCCCCGGCTCGAGCGGGCAGGATCCGCCTGTACCCGACCTCCCATCGACCACTCGACAGAATGGTCCCTTTTCCATTTTCCAATGAGTATGACGACATCCGTATAGGTGTAGCCTCCACCCGGATTGGCCAGTTTGCCGTCCTGCCCCAACAGGGTGGCCTGGGCTGGCACAAGTATGCGCCCCTGTTTAGTAATGAGGGGGATACTGCCAAGGTCTCCCAGGTAGAAGGAGTTCTTCCCGATCTCTACTCCGGGTAGTGGGTGAACAGCGTCATGTTTCCCCTTTACGATGATCGGACCCTCTTTCGCCCAGGTCATTCCGTTGTCTGCAGATACCCGATACCGAAGATAATAAGTGTTCAAGGCAATGGGGGGCTCGTTGATGTTCGGGTCAAGATCCGGGACATCCAGTGCATTGACGATCGTGAGCAATCTGCCGGTTTTATGATCTATCACTGATGTCACCGGGTTTCTTCGATAGCCCCTGGGCAACCCGGCATACAGATCAGGTGTCATCGGTTGCTTTCGCCAGGTTCTTCCATTGTCATCGGATACCAAATCTCCTGACCGAAGGGTGGTTCCTTTCACATCCAGATAAATGCCGGAAGCTCCTGAGGCGCTCCCGAAAATGGTGGCATGCAATGGCGGCATCTCCGCCGTTTCAGTTCTTGAAACAATACGAGGGGACGATGTGGGTTGTCCCATCGTTTGATTCGATGCTGAAATGAGGCCGATGAAACAAACATTGAATATCAGACAACTGCTTTTCATGATGATCATACCGTTTATTTTGTGCGCATTGAAATACCACATGTCTTTTCACTTACCCTCAGGTAATTGAAACCACCGATGGGTATTGGTTGGCGAATATCGATGTCTAACCCTTTCCTTCGACCATTCCATCGGCCGGATATCCCACCTTTCCTGTTGTTCCAGCGAATGGTAATACGATCATCACCCTTTTGTCTCCGTCCTACCTTCACCCTCATGACGATGGGGGAGGCACCAAGTGCCGCTGTATCGGCCGCAATCGAAAAATGATCCGTGAGCGACAGCCTTAGATCGCTGTTCTCTGAAGACCTGGGGAAGCATATCGACAAATGTCCTCTGCTGCTCATCGGGAAATTGAAAACATATTCGCCGGTATCTGTGCCATGACGCGTCCACCACCTCGGATCCATGCCCGATGGGTCTTTGTGTGATGACGCAGTGAGCCAGTCAGGATCGAAGGCGGCAATTGATGCGTCTGGTCCCTGACCGGAAACGAAAAGTACCTTGCCTGAAGGTGTTTCCACCGCAGAAGGATAGGCTGTTCCACGATCACCCCGCTGGTTGGGGGGCAGTGTTCGGCTCACCAATACTTCCCGAAAACCTTGCCATTCCGCCCGGTTAGGTTCGCTGATCGCTGCATGGAGG
>CAJBZC010000219.1 GCA_903959965.1 uncultured bacterium | reverse complement strand
GCATTGGATTTCGGCTGTGGAAACGGGGTCTTCACGCGGGTGATCAAGGACTGTCTACCGGGCTGGCAGGTGTATGGTACGGAGATCAGTCCCACGGCGCTGAGCAATGCCGCCGACCGGCACCGTGATTGTCATTTCTTCGCTCCGGAGTCATCTGGCGAACACGCCGGCCGGTTCGATCTCATTTTCAGTCACCATGTCTTGGAACATGTGGAGGATCTGGAAGCTACTTTCCGGCAGCTGGGTGCTTTTTCCTCCCCCACGGCCACCCATTTGCATATCCTCCCCTGCGGCAATTCGGGGAGTTACGAATATTTATTGTCGACGGCCGTCCGCGAGGGGATTGAAACCACGCGGGGGCATCGGTTTCACTTCGAGGAGCCCGGGCATCTCCGCCGGCTGACGAGCATGGAGTTCGACCGGCAGATGAAGGTGATCGGATTTCTGCCGAAGGCGCATTATTTCGCCAACCAGTACTGGGGGGCGGTGAACTGGATCACCAAGAGTTCTCCGCGGTTTGTACGCAGGCTTACGGATGTCCGCAAGGCGATGGATGGGCAGTCGGCCCACCGTTTACGACAGGCCCGGCGCTTTCTGCTCCCGCTGACGCTTTGGCAGTATCCGAAGTACCACCGCGATATGCTGCTGAACAAGCCAAGGCTCGGAGGAAAGGAAAAATGGTTGAGTTGGCTGCTCCTGCCGGCCGCACTCTTATCGTTGCTGATATGGCACCCGTTGGAAAAGAAGGCGGATGAAGAGTGGGCGGCGAAGAAACTCGACCCTTCAGGCAGTGAGATGTTCCTGATCTACCGCAGATGATCATCCATGAAGATTGCATTCATATCATTCATCAAGGACCCCTGGGGTGGAAGCGAAGTCCTCTGGGCGGAAGCTGCTCATGAGGCATTGTCGCAGGGGCATGAGGTAGTGATATCTGCCCTCCGGGTGGCAGAACCCTCGAAACCTTTGCAGGCCCTGGAAGCACGGGGTGCGAAGGTCCTGCTGCGTCGCGGATTCATCAATCCGGCCTGGAATCGCCGGACGAGGATCCTGAACAAGGTCCGGTACGCCCTGCTCGATCTCGTGTCAAATCCCTTCGCTCCGGTCGTCCGTGAAAAGCCTGATGTGGTGGTCTTCACGGGGGCCTGTTATGCCATGACCCTGAACAGAGCTTTATATTCACTGGTCAGGAAGCATGGCATTCCACTGGTTCTGAACAATCAGGTCAATATAGAATACACGCGTCCGATCGACTGGGAGCAGGCGGCCTATCTGCGTGAGGTGTATGCCTATGTGTCGCTGGCGACATTCGTCAGTCGACGCAACCTTGAAGTCACGGAGCGGCATCTGGCTCAACGGATCCCGCGGGCGGCGGTCATCCGCAATCCCGTGAATCTGCCGACTACCGAAGCCCTTCCGATGCCGGAGGCGGATCCGGTGTACCGGTTTGCGATCGTAGCCAACTTGTTGGTGAATCACAAAGGTCATGACCTTTTACTCGAAGTGCTGTCGGCTGACAAATGGAAAGAGCGACCGGTGGAATTGCACATTTTCGGCAGTGGCAGCGATGAAGATTATATCCGCTCGCTGATCACTTTCTTCGGTTTGGAGGACAAGGTTTTCATGCAGGGCCGGACCGGTGATATCCGATCGGTGTGGGAGCGGCATCATGTGCTGGTGATGCCTTCGCTGAACGAGGGCATGGCCCTGTCGGTGGTGGAGGCGATGGTCTGCGGCCGGGTGGTGGTGACGACCGATGTCGGCGGCAATGCCGAATGGATCACCGACGGGGTGGACGGATTCCTGGCCGGAGGTGCCAACACCAATGCCATAGATGCTGCCCTGGAGGCCGCCTGGCTGCAGCGCGATGTATGGCCAGTGATCGGGCGGAGAGCACATCTGCGGGCGATGTCGCTGCATGATCCACGTCCCGGGCATAGCTTTCTACAACTAATCCTCTCCCATGGGCGTCGTCCGTAGACAGAGCATCCTTTCGAGCCTCTTCATCTACCTGGGCTTCGCCATTGGCGCGGTGAATATCCTGCTGTTATTTCCGAGGTATTTCTCGCCCGAGCAGATCGGGCTGACCCGCATCCTGCTGGACGTGGCGATGGTCTTTGCTACGGTCTGCACCCTGGGTAGCATCCCCGTGACGCTGCGCTTTCATCCTTTCTACCGGTCATGGGTAACCGAAGATCGAAATGATCTCCCTTTCATCAGTCTGATGCTGGGAGTGGTGGGATCCGCCTTGCTGATGGTCGCCTTGCCCTGGCTGAAACCCTTCATCATCCGGAAGTTTGGCGCGCGTTCGCCGCTTTTCGTCGAATACTTCAACCTGCTCTATCCGTTCACGGTGAGCATCGTGTTCTTTACGATCCTGGAGGCCCATGCCTGGAGCCAGCGCCGGACGGTGCTTTCGAATGCCTTGAAGGAATTTGTCTTCAGGCTATTGACGACCGCGCTTATCCTGGCCTTTATAGCCGGCTGGGTGGATTTCGACCGGTTCATCACCATGTACGCGTGGATCTATCTGCCCTCGATCCTGGTATTTGTGGCGGTGCTGTCGCGCAACGGGGGGCTGGCCCTGCATCCGCGTCCGAGCCGGCTAACGAGAAGAATGGCGGGGCGCATGGCATCCTTCGGAGGCTTCATGCTGGGCGGGGCGATCCTGAACATCGTCGCACGAACGAACGATACGATCATCCTCGCGAGCCAGTCGACCGGCGGGCTTTCCGATGCGGCGGTATTCACCATCGCCACCTATCTGGTGACGGTGATGGATGTCCCACAGCGTTCGCTGGTATCGATCTCTACGCCGTTCATCGCCGAGGCCTGGAAGAACCGCGACCTGCCGCGGATCGACCGGCTGTACAAAAAAACCTCGCTTAACCTGCTGGTGGCGGGGATCGCCATTTTCGGACTGGTGCTATTGAATCTGGATGATGCGGTTCGATTTCTGGGATCTCCCTATGCTGCGCTGACGATGGTTGTCGTCGTGAGCGGGATGGCCAAGCTGGTGGACCTGGCGACGGGGTTGAACACGCAGATCCTGCTCCTGTCAAAGTACTGGAAGATCGAGTTCCTGACGAATATCCTGCTGGTGGCGCTGTCGATACCGCTGAACTACTGGTTGACGAAGCGGTACAATGTGATGGGACCTGCCTATGGTAATCTGATCGCGCTGTGCATCTTCAATGGAACGCGGTTCGTGCTGATCTGGAAGTTGTTCCGGCTTCAGCCTTTCTCTTTAGCCCATATCAAGGCCCTGGCCATTGGCGTTGCTTGTCTTGTATTGGCTGGACTGATCCCGGATACGGGAACGATGGTGTTGAACATCCTGTTTCAGTCGGTGGTCTTTCTTCCCATTTTTATGCTGATGGTGCTGAGGCTGCGCATCTCTGAAGATATCAATGAACTGTCACAGGCCTTATGGCGTCGGATTGGTCGATGACCTGCAGACATTCATTGAAATGGATTATCTTTCGGCCACCACTCATTAGCACAAGCATTCATACATGAATCAATTCTGGGAGAACCTCGGCAGGGGAATGTTGGGCATCACGTTCCTGATAGGCATCTGTTATCTGCTCAGCAATAATCGACGGGCCATCAACTGGAAACTGGTTGGGGTAGGTATCCTGGCGCAGATCGCTTTTGCGATCGGTGTGCTCTCTGAGGGTAAATACAATTTTTTTCGGATCATCATACAGTGGTTGTCTGAGAAATTCGTGGAGGTCATCAATCTGTCACATAAGGGTACGGAGTTCATCTTTGGTAACCTGGCGAATCCGGGTGGCAGCTGGGCTTATATTTTCGGTGTGCAGGTGCTGCCGAATATCATCTTCTTCTCTGCGATGTCAGCACTCTTATATTATCTCGGCATCCTGCAGAAGGTCGTGCATTTTTTTGCCTTTCTGCTGAGCAAGCTGCGCATCTCCGGAGCGGAGAGTGTATCCACCGCCGCCAATATTTTTTTGGGTCAGACGGAAGCTCCGCTGATGATCCGGCCCTTCCTAGATAAACTGAATCGAAGCGAAGTGTTGTGTATCATGGTTGGCGGGATGGCCAATACGGCCGGCAGTGTGCTGGCCGCCTATGTGGGCTTCCTGGGGGGCACGGATGTCGTGCAACAGAAATATTTTGCACTGCATTTGTTGAGCCAGTCGATCATGAGTGCACCCGCAGCGATCGTATGCTCGAAGATCCTGTTCCCGCAGACGGAGCCGGTGGAGCGTGAGATCCGCATCAACCGGGAGAAACTGGGCGACAACACACTGGATGCCATTTCACTGGGTACGACCGACGGTTTGAAATTGGCCGTGAACGTGGGTGCCATGCTCATCGTATTCACCGCCTTTATGTATGTATTAAATTGGGTG
>CAJBZC010000218.1 GCA_903959965.1 uncultured bacterium | reverse complement strand
TCAGTATAAATATGAATCCCCTTACTTTTATCTTCGTGCCTTCGCGGTAAAGGCTTTACCGCGAAGGCACGAAGAGAATACAAGGTCCCTTTTCTCAAGCTTGAGAATTCCAACACGATTTTTACTCACATCTACTTTTGCACCATGCAACACATCATCGACACCCTCAGCCGGCACGACATCGAACAAGGCCCCGTTCAAATGCGCGCCCTGCTCGACAACTCGTTATATTATCCCTCCGCAGGACACGACGGCGGCGTGATCAAGGATTGCAATACACGTGCCCGCGCACTTAACATCCGCAGCTTCTTCTACGCCGACTACTGTACCGGACCGGAAGCCTACCTCGAAAAAGAAAATAACTTCCGCGGCTACCATGTATTAGGCAGCAGAGCGCTGAAACCTGAAGACCTTACACCTTATGGATGGCGACAGGTGATGCCTTCTCATATACGGCGCGACAGATACACGAAATACATGCAATACTGGAAACCCTTTGCCCACTGGACCGTGTACGAACGTGACACAGATAAAACAGAAGAACACGGACCCGAGCGGTTCTCATTGATCTATATCGGTTCGGAAGGAGTCGCCACCTACCAGGCACTCTATCATAGCCACGGGATCGTACCCGCAGCGCTCTGCATCATACAACCGGGCACGGGTTTTGGACTGAATTGGACCGACTTCCGTGCCCCCGACGAGCCGCTTTTCCAGGTGGTGGAACAACATCCGGCCGGCAAACCACCGATCGTATATTATGGAGGCTATGGCCACGGATACGACGACTTCGCTTGGCCCGGATATGAGCCAACAGGACGACGTGTACGCCCCTACTACACGGAATTACAGGGAGAAGTGACCATCTGGAAACTACAACATCAGAAAATAAATATAAATAAACTCAGTGAAATGATGTCAGATGCAGAAATAATGGAACCGCACTGACTAAATTCCCCGCAGTGCTGTATTTTCAATACATGAGATACGCACTGATCTTCCTGTTGATCCTGACCCGGACGGCCTTCGCCCAAACAAATTCCAGGCCCAACATCATCCTGCTCATGAGCGACGACCAGGGATGGGGCGAAACGGGCTACCGAGGACATCCGCAGCTGCGCACCCCCGTGCTGGATGCCATGGCCGCGCAAGGACTTCGGATGGATCATTTTTATGCAGCGGCACCCGTTTGCTCGCCGACACGGGCGAGTGTCCTCACGGGCCGAAACAACGACCGGACGGCCGTTTTCAGCGTCGGACGGCCGTTGCGGACGGCAGAAACCACGATCGCCCGGCTGCTGCGCGATGCGGGATACGCCACGGCACATTTCGGGAAATGGCACTTGAGCGGATTCAAGGGACCGGGCGCACCGGTCATCTCCGCGGATGCCCGTCATCCGGGCGTTTTCGGCTACCAATACTGGCTGGCAGCCACCAATTTTTTCGACATCGACCCGATACTGGGTCGAAATGGTGTGCCGGAAGCCTTTACCGGCGGGTCTTCCGAAGTGGTGATCCGCGAAGCGATGACTTTCATCGATTCAGTGAAACAATCAGGTCGTCCCTTTTTCGTCACAGTGTGGTTCGGGAGTCCGCATGATCCCTGGCAGGCATCGGCATCAGACCGAGCCGCGTATGCCGGATTGGGCGACCGCACCATGCATCATTACGGAGAGATCGCGGAGATGGATCGCAGCATTGGTGTGTTACGCGAAAAACTGCGTGCCACGGGCATGGCGGAGAACACCATCCTTTGGTTCAACAGCGACAATGGAGGGGTGAAGCCCTTCGCACCCGCCGTCAATGGCGGACTGCGTGGCTTCAAGGGAGATCTGTATGAAGGCGGGATCCGCGTGCCTTGCGTGATCGAATGGCCCGCCGTGATCCGGAAACCGCGGGTATCAGACATGCCCGCTTCTACATTGGATATCCTCCCGACGCTGGCAGAGATCGCCGGCATCCCAACATCTAAAATTGCTCATCCGATTGACGGCGCCAGCATCCTCGCTCATCTCAAAGGCGGGATGACCGAGCGTCCTCGCCCGATTCCCTTTCGATATCAACAAAAGGCTGCCTAGGTCGATCATCCCTGGAAACTCGTAGCCACTAAATTCCGGGACGGAACCTTTGAACTGTACGATCTGCGTAACGACCCCAACGAAATCACCGACCTCATGTCCCGCGAGCCTGCCGTTGCCAAACGAATGATCGAAGCCTTTCGGAAATGGAGTTCATCGGTGGACCGCAGTGTCGCCGGCGACGACTATCCCGGGGGATTATCGATGCCCGATCCTCCCGCCCGTGCCTGGGTAACGGCACTTGAATACAAGCCATATCTGGAGGTGCTACTGAAGCGTCCGGAGTACCGGTTGATAAAGGCGGAGGAGGAATGAGGATATGATCCTCCTCCGCGCCTTCGCACCTTAGCGGTTAAGCCTTCCCCTCAATCACCTGACGATCTCACCGTCTTCCTTCACCTTCACCCGACGCCTTCTGTCGCCGTCCTTCAGCAATACCTTCCAGAGTTTTGTGGCACCGCGCTCTTCCTTGTAAGTCACCAGGTACACATCATTAGATAAAGCCCAATTCGGATAGGCATTCGCCACCGACCTCGCCACCGTGGCAGGTAAAGCCACATTCTTGAACCGCTCAGCCGTGCGCATCAGCTTCCCATCCTTGTCATAGGTCGCCAGGACGTATCCGTCGGGCAGATAGAATGAAATGAAATACTCATCATACTGATCATCATAGTATTCGGAGCTCTTCACATCATATTCCGCAGCCATACGCTCCAGCATCTTCACCGGCTGAGGCAGTTCCCGGTTATCAACGGCAGAAAGGTATTTGTATCGCAGCGCAGTTACCTTCACTTCGGGCAACAGCTCCTGTGCACGCAGATCGGATCCGAGAACCGTCAATCCGATCAGGAAAATAAAAATGAATTTTTTCATGGTTAGCGTTTTTGAGTTTCATGAGATAATGCTTTAAGTGACATGCATCGATGTCTGATCCCGTTGTCTATCCCTGATCATATTTTCATATACCCTCCTTCTTTTATAATGTTCAGGCAAAATTATCAACAGGACAGGCCAGGAAGATATGACGATGGTCATCCTCCTGGCCTGTCAGTGAATGTTGAAAGTTTAGTGCGAAGTCCCGAAGAAAATATAAGGTCGCGTTTTGATCAGCTCCTGGAGCGGAAAGCCTCCAGCGCCCATCGTGCCGCATCCAGATCTTCAAACCGAATGCCCGCCCGAACAACATACCGCAGGAATTCCCTGAACTCACCATGACTGAGGAAAGACTCTTGTCCGGAAGCGGGGAACTTCACAATACCCAGCGCCTCTAGCGCAGTGTCATGATCTTCATGAGATTCATAGAAATTCACCATTCGTGAATTTTCTGAAGGAGTCAGGTACATGAACCGGGCCAGCTCTCCGTGGTACAGATCATTAAGTTCCGTAGCCGTGAAGGTTGTCGTGAGCAAGTGTCTTCCCGCCCGCTTCCGCGGATAGATATGATCCTTCACCCGACGTTCGTCCTCCAGACAACCCTGCAGACATGCCAGACTGATGAATCCCCCGAAATGGTGGATCGACTGGGGCAGATAGAACACGGCTGCGCCCACGACCGTTTCCAGATACGACTGCTCCTCGGCCGAAGCCATTGCATACCAGGGACGCAGCGCCTCGGTCATGGCATGAAGTGCAGTCAACTTCGGATGCAGATCGATGGGTTCTTCAGGCACGGAAGGTACAGATGTTGGAGTGGCCAGTACAGCACGCGGTGCCAATCCATCGAAGATGCGATCCCGCTCGAAGGAACCTTCCAGCAGGGTGTCGCCATGGTTGTTCTGTGCTACCCACAGACTCCCCGGGAAGTCTCGACGGCTCAGCTCGCATTCAGCCGACTGACTTTCTCCTTTGATATCCGTAAACACCGCCCGAATCCGGTATCGATCTTCCTCAATCCGCTCAATGGAATCAATGCTGCATTCCGCGATCCTCGACTTGGCCGAGTGCTTTGATCCGCGGTAATGATGATCCACACTCCATTGATGATACTCGGTCTTCCAGTACACCGCTTCATGATCTCCCATGGTACTGCCCTTAAGCGCGCGGTAGAGGGCGAAACGCCATCCGCGGTGACGGAGATCATCGGATTCGAGTCGGTCGTAGAGTGCGTCGGCAAGCGGCGCAAGATGGTAGGTGTATAGTCGCATATGATTTGATTATTAAATTTAAATATGATCGGCAAAGAAATGAAGGGATGATAAAACCTAGGCCGCCCGATTCCAGACGGCCAGGTTCTTCTGTTTCAGACGAAGGTGTTTCGCCGGATTCGGACACCGGTAACAGGTGATCACCGTTCCGGAATCACCCGCCAATACAACGACCGTATTGGCGTATTTGTCACGGTGCCGGGCGAGGTGATCCGGCACCTGATCCTTCCCCAGATACATGAAGATCCGACCCTGTTTATAGACAGATTCTCCGTACACCATCACCGTGTCGATCCGATCATGATCGATGCCGCGCTGGGCGGCACGAGACCGGGAATGCACCGTGTGGTGTAAGGTTACCTTTTCGACACGATCCGTGTCCGGATCCCAGAATGGAATGTCGATCTGAAATCCCGTGGTGTCTGTTTCATGGAGCTCCTGCTCTGTAGCAAACATTTCGTTGTTCATGTGTCCCTGTGTTTATGATCGAAGCGATGACCACACAAAAGTAGATGCAGGTATCACGCACTAGGGAAACCTCAAGCTTGAGAGAGGGCTACAGCAGAGTTTGCAGTGCAGCCGGAAAGTGAAAAATGAAGGCATGAGGGTCATGCGATATCAAAACAGATCGGCGGTCCAGGGGTTCAGCAAATGCTCCAACGGAAGGAAGTTCAAATTCAGTATAATGCCGATATAAAATATTGATTATGTATTATTTATAATATTTTCTACCATTGACTCAACGTATTGAGAAAAAAATACTCAGCATTGTGAGTAATGAGAGATAGTTCTGCAAATCATGCAGTTCCAGCCCTCGCATCATTTCACCACCGGAAAATGGATCGCTCCCCAGTCCTCACCGGGGTTCTTCATCATGATATCGACAAAGGCCGGCACCAGCAGTTCAAGCACGCGGTTGCCGGTCTTCACAGACTCGCGATTCACGGAACTGCGGAAAGTGGAACCGCCATGGATCAACTGATTCCGAAGGATATATAACCGGTCGAGGACGATCTCGAGGAATTCAGCAACGCGCCGATCGTTCAGATGATGCATGGCAGCCTCGTTAGCCCTTTGAAACGCCGGCTCCCATCCGGAACTCAGGCCCCGTTGATGATCCCAGAAGTTTTTGAAGAGATATTTATTGTCTATGAGCACACGCAGCGGCCCCGAAAATTTCTCCCAGAGGATGGAATAAATGCGGTTATGTTCGTCGTGGGAAACAAGCTTCCGGATGAAAATTCTAAATCGTTCCCGCTCGGCAGTTGGCGTTACGCTGTCGGCATCAGCGGCATACAGGGCGTTGAAGGCGATCCAGTGAGACACAAACACCAGATCCGGATGTTTCGACTGTTCCGATGCACAGATCAACCAGCTGACGGCTCGATAGAGCCGAACATTGGTGGATTCGGGCGTGAGCGGGTCTGATTTCAACCGGCGGGACAGGGCTTGCAGATCCTTCATGATGAAATATATTTATTTTTTAAAAAACCAATACAAGATCCTTCGGCCGAATTTGCAGGTGGTTTAAAATATAAAGGTCGGCCTCAGGATGAACTATGTTTAAAACCAAATATTTTTCATCAAGCCGGTTGATATTTCACCCCACTTTTTGCAATGGCAAAAGCCATTCGTACGAGCTTGTTTGCGACGG
>CAJBZC010000217.1 GCA_903959965.1 uncultured bacterium | reverse complement strand
CGATGATGTTTAGGATGGCTCAAATATACCGATGGGATCCCGATCGGATGCATATTTTGAATGGACAGGGCTAAAGGTGGTGCACTTCAAATTGCTTACCTTCCCGAAAATTTCGGTACGCCATGTCATCCACCCTGCTGTTCATCTTTGTCCTGGGTTATTTCCTGATTTTATTGGGAGTTGCCTGGGTGACCTCCCGCAATTCCACCAATGACTCCTTTTTCATCGGCAACCGCAGTTCCAACTGGCTGCTGGTGGCCTTCGGGATGATCGGCACCTCGCTGTCGGGTGTCACATTCGTGTCAGTCCCGGGCACGGTCGGGGATTTCGGCATGTCCGGCTATAAGGCGTTCACCTATTACCAGGTGGTGATCGGATATGTCTTCGGATATGCGGCCATCGCGTACGTCCTCATCCCCCTTTTTTACCGGATGAATCTCACGTCGATCTATCATTACCTGGAGCAGCGGTTGGGTCGATATGCCTACAAGACAGGCGCACTTTTCTTCATCATCTCCCGGACGGTCGGCGCCACGGCCAGGTTGTATTTGGTCATCAACGTGCTGCAGATCTTCATTCTCAACCAGATGGGCGTGCCCTTCATCGTTACCTCCTTTGTCATTCTCCTGATGATCCTGCTCTACACCTTTGAGGGAGGCGTGAAGACCATCGTATATACCGATACATTACAGACCAGTTTCATGCTCCTGGGCCTAGTAGTCTGCATCGGCTATATCCTGACGCAGATGGACTTGTCGTTCGGCGGAGCCTTGCAGGCATTGAATGAGCGGGGTTACACCCGCATCTTCGAGTTCGATCCGCAGCAGAAATCCTTCTTCCTGAAGCAGGTCATCGGAGGGGCTGTGATTGCCCTCACCATGACCGGCCTTGACCAGGAGATGATGCAAAAGAACATCAGTGTGCGGACGATGCGTGATTCCCAGAAGAATATCCTGACCTTCACCACGGTCATGGTGATCGTAAATTTTCTGTTCCTCTTGCTGGGCGGACTGCTCTATCTCTACTTGCTGGACAAGGGTGCGGTTTATGACGGTAAGCAGCTCATGATGGCGGGGCGTAATGTGATCGGTGACGATCTGTTTCCCTACATGGCCATGAACCTCTTTCCGCAATGGGTGGGCATCGTGTTCATCATCGCACTGATATCTGCGCTGTTCCCTAGTGCCGACGGGGCCCTGACGGCGTTGACTTCCTCCTTCTGCATCGATATCCTCGGGATTCGTCGGCGGGAAGGAATGACTGAAAAAGAGCAGAAACGCACCCGGATGATGGTGCATCTGTCTTTCACCATCATCTTCATGCTTTGTATCCTGGTGTTCAAATGGATCAACAACAAATCCATCATCAACGTCATCCTGGAGCTGGCCGGATATACATATGGACCGCTGCTGGGATTGTTCTTCTTTGGGATCCTTACGCGCAGAACATTGCGGGATGACCTGTCGGTTCCGCTGGTCAGCCTCGCATCTCCCGTAATTTGTTACTTCCTGAGCCGGTCCGCTCCCGCGCTGCTCGGTGGGTATCAGATCGGATTGGAGTTGCTGCTGATCAATGGTCTGATCACTTTCTCCGGACTCTGGATGCTGTCGAGGCCGGCAAAGTGATGAGCTGCGGGCCATGCCCGGACCAATATGTTAAAACCCATGCACATCGATCTTATCCTTCCTCAGGCGCAGGCCTATGCGGAGGCTCATACGACCCCGCAGGATACGCTGCTGGCAGAGCTGGAAGCCTACACGCTGACGCATCATGCGCATGCGCATATGGTCAGTGGCCATCTGCAGGGAAGATTCCTGGCCATGATCAGCCGGATGGTACAGCCCCGCCGCGTGCTGGAAGTCGGGACCTTCACCGGCTACAGCGCCCTCTGTCTGGCGGAGGGCATGACAGAGGACGGACAACTGCATACGATCGACTGCAGGCCGGAGGACGTACAACTGGCCCGGTCTTTTTTTGATAGAAGTCCATCCGGCGATCGGATACACACGCATCTGGGCGATGCCATGGAGATCATTCCGACATTGCAGGAAAGCTGGGATCTCGTCTTTCTGGATGCGGACAAGGTGAATTATATCAACTATCACGAGATGATCATCCCGCTGATGCGCCCGGGCGCATGGATGGTCGCAGATAATGTCCTCTTTCACGGTCAGGTACTGGAGGATCCGGTGAAAGGAAAGAATGCAAAAGCCATCGATGCGTATAATCGGCACGTAATGGAAGATGTTCGGGTTCAACAAGTTATGTTAACGATTCGCGATGGGCTCATGTTGATCCGGAAAAAATCCGAACTTGCATAGATGAATCGGTTATTCCACGTTTCCGCATACATACTTTTCATGGCCATCCTGAGCCAGGTATCCCGGGCACAGGAACCGTTGAATCCCATGGTCGAGGCTTATATCGACATGTATCGACCGTTGGCCATTGAGGAAATGAAAAGAACTGGTGTTCCTGCCGCGATCAAGATCGCACAGGGAATCCTGGAGACGGAGGCCGGTAAAAGCCTGCTTGTCCGTAATTCCAACAATCATTTCGGGATCAAGTGCAAGAGCAACTGGACGGGGGAGAAGGTATATCACGATGATGACGAGAAGGGGGAATGTTTCAGAAAGTATGCTTCACCGGAAGACTCGTACCGCGATCACTCAGATTTCTTGAAGTTCCAACCCCGTTATGCGCCTCTCTTTCAGATCGACCCCATGGATTATAAGTCATGGGCACATGGATTGAAGTCTGCAGGTTATGCCACCAATCCAAAATATCCGGAGATCCTGATCCGATTGATCGAGACTTACCGGTTGGACGATCTCACTTTTTTCGCAATACATGGACGTGATCGGGGTATTGGCGGGGATATGGCTGCCGGCGGACCCTCCGTTCCGGTGCCCGTAAAGCCTCTGACGACGAGCACATTGGTTGCATCTGCATCCGAATCGGACAGCAAGCCGGTGGCAAGTGTCGATGTTCCGTCTGTCACGTATCCGGAGGGTGTTTTCCGTTCCGGCGGAACGAAGGCTGTCTTTGCCCGCAAAGGCACGTCCCTGCTGGCGTTGGCGGAGATGCACAGGGTGCGACTCTCGAAACTCTTGAACTACAATGATATCTCCGCACGAGAGGATTTTCTGCAGGAAGACCGGCTGATCTATCTTCAGCGGCCAAGGCACCGTACCGATGTAAACGAGCAAAAGAAGGAGCGATGGGAACCATTCAAATCCATGACCGGCATTTCAAGCCTTATATCACGGCCCCGGAGTTAGACGAAGCCATTGCGCGCATCGCTGCAGCCATCGAGCGGGATTATGCCGGGAAGACGCCGCTTTTCCTCTCCATCCTGAACGGCTCCTTCATGTTCTCCGCGGAACTGTTCAAGAAGTTAAGCATGCCTGCGGAGATCTGCTTCATCAAGCTGGCGTCCTACAAGGGAACCAAGTCGACCGGTCATGTTATCACCTCCATTGGCCTTGACGATGATGTCTATGATCGGGATGTAATTATCCTGGAAGATATCATTGATACCGGGAAGACCCTGAGTCAATTCCTGCCCCAGTTGGAGCATCAGCAGCCCCGGAGCCTCAAGGTTTGCGCGCTGTTGCACAAGCATGAGGCGACGGTTCACCCGGTGGAGATCGCCTATTTGGGCTTCAGTATCCCCGATCGTTTTGTGGTCGGATTCGGTCTGGATTACGACGGACTGGGCCGAAATCTGCCGGAGATCATGCAATTGGCGGATTGAGTCGATGACTCAAGGCATCATCCAAACATTTCCTTCACCCGGTCGAAGAAACTTTTTTCGTTTTTCTCCGGATTGGGTTTGAAGCGTTCCGACTGCTGCATTTTTTCCAGCATTGCCTTTTCCTCGCT
>CAJBZC010000216.1 GCA_903959965.1 uncultured bacterium | reverse complement strand
CCCGGGACATCGATCAGGCAAAGGCTTTCCTGGAACGTCATCAGGATAAACTGCTCTATGGAAGCGATTGTGCCGACCGCCATGGTCTGGCTGAAAAAGGCTGCACGGGTGGTCAGACCCTTGAAAAGATCCGTGAACTATCCACTTCAAAAAGCATGTTGAAGAAGATCCTGTACCGAAATGCCGAAAAACTGTTCAATATTTGATTCAACCCCGTTTTATGAATATATCAAGTCTGTGCAGTCGCGTGAGAATGCCGATGATCTTAGCGATCCTCTCGATCATGGCCTGCAAGCAGGGGCCGAAATATGCCGGCCCACTCAGTCCGGAGGAAACGGTGAAAACCTTTCAACATGCTGATGATATTCGTGTGGAGGTTTTTGCCGCCGAACCCTGGGTGATAGATCCCGTATCTATGGAATTCGACGAGCAGGGAAACATTTATGTCGTCGGGATGCGGGATGCCTACAAGCCCGATTCCGTCAAGGGAAAAGGACGCATCGTAATGCTGAGGGACCTTAACGATGACGGGCGTGCAGATACCGCCATCATTTTCGCCGACAGCCTTCGGGAGGCGACAAGTGTGCTGCCCTGGCATGGCGGACTGCTGGTAGCTGCAGCTCCTCATATTTATTTTATGAAGGATACCACCGGAGACGGTCGCGCCGACCTGAAAGAGATCCTCTTCACCGGATTCTTCAACAAGAATGAAGAGGCTCAGATCACCAACTTGCGGTTTGGCATTGATAACTGGATCTATGCGAACAACAACGGACAAGCAGGCAAGGTGACATTCAGCAGAAGACCTGAGTCAGACTCCCTGTCGATGAAAGGATGGGATTTTAGATTCCGGTTGGATAGAAATCAATTCGAGGCGACATCCGGAAGAGGCCAGTACGGCTTGGCGATGGACGACTGGGGCCATCGGTTCTATACCCAGAATGCAGAACATATCAGCCAGGTTGTGATCCAGAAAAAATACCTGGACAGAAATCCTTTTTTACCCAAAGGCAGCCGGAAGGCGCTTCAGAACATATCAGATCACGAGGCGGAGATGTATCAACTGACCCCGGCACCCTGGTGGCGGGCAGAGCGAACCCGTCAGCGGAACCAGCGTTTCCGGGAAAACGGTTTGCCGGAAACGGAGCGGGCAGAGGGTAGATTTACAGGAGGATCGGGCGGCACTTTTTATGAAGGGGAGTTGCTGCCTGCCGGCTATTACGGAAACATTTTCACGGGGGATGTCGCGGGCAGTCTCGCACACCGCGATGTCCTGCGCAGGATCGACAGTCCTTACTTTAAGGCCGGTCGTGCGCCAGGAGAGCTGGATCGGGAATTCATCGCTTCAACGGATTCATGGGTCCGGCCGGCCAGTTTTACGGTCGGACCGGATGGCTCTCTGTTCATGATCGACATGTACCGTCAGCATATCGAAACACCGTTGTCCATTCCACAGGAATTGCAAAAAGGCATGGATTTCGACGCAGGTGATAAATATGGCCGGATCTATCGCATCGTCGGTAAAAATGCACCGCCACTGAAGTTGACAAATCCGGACCTGCGAAATGCGGATGGGTCGAAGCTGGTGTCGCTGTTGGCCCATCGAAACCAGTGGTGGCGGCTGCAGGCGCAGCGACTCCTGTTGGAGCGTCAAGACAAGTCTTTACTGCCCGAGGTTTTGACCATGTTCCGAACGCATCCCGATGCCCGGGCGAGGCTCCATGCGCTCTACGTAATCGAAGGCTTCAACCTGCTAACTGCGGAGCTGGTGAAACAGGCGGCTATGGACAAAGAGGCCGGGATCCGGGAACACGCAGCGATCCTGTCGGAAAGATTTCCGAATTGCCGTACTGACCTGATCAGTCTGACAAAAGACGCCGATATCACCGTGGTTTTTCAGGCAACACTGGGTCTGGGGGACTTTACAGGCGGGGATGTGACGACTGCTTTGGCGGAGGTGATGTCCCGACAGGGAGCGAGCCCATGGTTTCGAACGGCAGTTCTGTGTGCACCGGCAGGCACTGCTCCGGATTTGTTGACAGCCCTGTATAGTTCTGGTAATTTCTTCAACGATACGGCTTCATGGAAATCGGAATTCATTAAGGATGTTGCAGGGATCATCCGGCAACGAAATCAATCTGCAGAGATATTATCACTCGAAGCCTTTGAAAATATCCTGAAAGTGTCCGGTCACCAGACTTGGATACAGGCGCTGGAAAAGGGAAAGTCTGATAGTCTTGTAGCCTCTAAGAAGTAAAGATCCAAGATGACAAACCACATGAACAGAAGAGCATTTATATTTCGATTATCCCTTCCCGTTAGTATGGCATCATCAATGATCATATCCCTGTCAGGATGCGGGGGAGAGGTTAAGGATATGTCTGAAAAAAAATCTGAAACAACAACGGATTGTGAAGATCTGTCGGGGCTGTCAGAATCGGAACGTATGGCCCGCGATAGTTTTGGATACGAGGCGCAGGCAGCTTTGCCTGAGCGCTCATGCATGCATTGCAAATTATTCATACCTCCCGGTAAAGCTTCGACATGTGGCGGCTGCCTGCTGTTCAAGGGGGCCGTAAAGCCGGAGGGAAGTTGCATTCAGTTCGCACCAAAGGAATCCTGATATGTATATTATAAATATTAACTGCTAAAATACTATTGAGATGAAAAGTATATCGATCACGCTCATGATCATATTTATTTCAACTGCGCTGCAAGCACAATCGAATAAGGGATTCGGTAAAGTGGATGCCCGAAAGCCCATACTTGAAGTGGAGGCGGGATGTGGTATGTGCCAGTTCGGACTAAAAGACAAGGATTGCCTGCTGGCCATCCGAACCGATGAAAAGGTGCTCCATGTAAAAGGTACAGACATCGATGATCACGGCGATGCTCATGGAGACGACGGTTTCTGTAATGCCACGCATCGCGCCCGGGTGCAAGGTCGCACAAAGGGAGAAACATTTGTAGTCACCTACTTCGAGCTGATTCCGAAAACGGCGAAACGCAAGAGTAAATGAATGAGATGCGATTCAAATTTTGTTAACTTCCCTAAAACAAAGATTTCATGATACCATCTCAAATCTCCGGCCGCCGTGAATTTCTGCGGAATACAGCCATCCTATGTTCGGGTCTTATGACCAGTCCATACCTGTTCGCATCAGGCCCACGTCCGAACTCACGCTTCAGTGGTGTACAGATCGGTGCCATTACTTATTCATTCCGCAGCATGCCCGTAAAGGCAGATGACATCATTAGTTATTGCCGGAAGTGCGGGATCAGCGCCGTTGAATTGATGGGTGATACTGCAGAAGCTTTCGCAGGCAGTCCGTCGGCTGCGAAGATCCACGAGTGGCGTGAAACAGTAGGTATGGAGAAGTTTGTTGAACTGAGGAAGAAATTCAGGAAAGCGGGCATCTATGTGTATGCTTACAAACCCAACGCATTGGGAGAGAAAAACAGTGATGGTGAGATCGAATATGCCATGAAAGCCGCCAAGGCCTTGGGTGCCAACTCGGTTACCGTAGAATTGCCAAAGAATGCTGCGCATTCGAAGCGACTCGCTGACATTGCTTCAAAACACAAAGTTTATGTAGGGTACCATGCACACACCCAGGCCACGGATACTGCCTGGGACGAAGCCCTCGCCCAATCACCCTGGAATTCGATGAACCTTGATTGCGGACATTACATTGCTGCAGGTGGAGCCAACACAGCGGCCACTTTGTTAGCACTCATCGAGGCAAAACATGACCGGATCACATCCATGCACCTGAAGGATCGCCGCAGCAAAGACAACGGCGCAGCCAACGTCGAATGGGGTAAAGGCGATACACCCATCAAAGGAATTCTTCAACTCATGAAGGAAAAACGCTATCGTTTCCCGGTCAGCATTGAATTGGAGTATGGCATTCCTGCCGGTTCTGATGCGGTGAAAGAGGTGACCAAATGCGTGGCCTACGCCAGGGAAGCTTTATCCTAAATCTGTCATTTTGACCACAAAGCATCTTCAATTTTTCATTTATTCAACTTACTTCAAACGTCCATACAAATGACCCTTTCGCAAACCACCGGCCGACGGGATTTCCTGCGGCAATCCCTCATCATCGGAACCGGACTGCTGGCTGGTCCATCGGTCTTTGCTTTTGGTCCGCGTCCGAACTCACGCTTTAACGGCGTGCAGATCGGCGCCATCACTTATTCCTTTCGCAGCATGCCGGTTACGCCGGATGACATCATTCGATACTGTCAGCAATGTGGGTTGAGTGCACTGGAGTTGAAGGGCGATACAGCGGAACCCTATGCCGGCAGTCCCTCATTCGCAAAAATCCGTGAATGGCGGGAGACCGTCGGGATGGAGAAATTCGTTGAATTACGAAAAAAATTCCGCAAGGCCGGAATCACGATCTATGCTTATAAACCCAACGCTTTGGGTGAGAAAAACAGCGACGGAGAGATCGAGCATGCTATGAAAGCGGCCAAGGCACTGGGTGCATCATCGGTGACTGTTGAATTACCCAAGGACCCGGCACATTCGAAGCGACTGGCCGACATCGCCGCCAAATACAAAATGTATGTGGGATATCATGCACACACCCAGGCCACAGATACTGCCTGGGATGAAGCCCTGACTCAATCTCCCTGGAACACCCTAAATCTGGATTGCGGACATTATATTGCTGCAGGAGGGAATAACACCCCGGCCAGCCTATTGGCCCTCATCGAAGCAAAGCAGGATCGAATTTCTTCGTTGCACTTGAAAGATCGCCGGACCAAGGAAAATGGAGCCGCTAATGTCGAATGGGGAAAGGGCGATACCCCCATCAGAGAAATACTAAAACTCCTGAAAGATAAAGGCTACAAGTTCCCGGTGAGCATCGAATTGGAATACCCAATACCTACGGGGTCTGATGCGGTAAAGGAAGTGACAAAATGCGTGGCGTATGCTAAAGCAGCGCTTGTCTGACAACATAGAAGACCTTGATATGACCAGGCTATTCTGTTGTACTCGAGTCAACGAGAAAAAAGATTAGCAAATAAAAAAACCGCTGAAATCAGCGGTTTTTTTGTGCCCAGAACAGGAATCGAACCTGCACTCCGTTGCCGAAACCAGATTTTGAGTCTAGCGCGTCTACCAATTCCGCCATCTGGGCGATGGATTGCAAATATAGGCTTTTCCGCAAACATTTTCACAAACCTCCATCATCTTGCACCTGATCTTACATTGACTAATTTTGACATATATATCACCAGAATGCTCACCATTGGATTACTCAGAGAGGGAAAAGTTCCGGCCGATAATCGCGTCGCACTCACACCTGATCAGTGCAAATGGATACATAAGCACATGCCGGAGTACCGGGTGGTGGTGCAAGTGTCTCCCAATCGTTGCTTTTCAGACCGGGAGTATCATTCAGCCGGGGTGGAATTGATGGAGGATATGGATGAATGCGATATACTGCTTGGGATCAAGGAAGTTCCCATCTCCACCCTCATCTCTGGTAAAACCTACCTTTTTTTCTCTCATACGAGAAAGCAACAATCTCACAACCAGGAATTGTTTCGGACCATCCTCGACAAAGGCATCACGCTGATTGATTATGAATGCCTCGAACATGAAGACGGCACCCGCATCATCGGATTCGGTTTTTTTGCCGGGATCGTAGGTGCCCATAACGGCATCATGGCCTATGGTACCCGAACCGGTGAATTCAAACTCGGCAGGGTATATCAGCAGCGCAGTTTCAGAGAATTGATCCATACCTACTTCGGACTGAAACTCCCCAACATCAAGATCGTGGTGACCGGCTCCGGCCGTGTCGCGCATGGCATACTGGAGATCATGAACCTCATGGGCATCCGGGAAGTGGAACCCGATGAGTTCCTGTCCCGATCCTTCGAATATCCCGTCTATGTGCAATTAAAAGGACAGGACCTGTATGCCCGAAAAGACGGGCAACCGTACCGCCGGGCGGATTTTCATGAGCATCCCGAAGCCTTTGAAAGCAGATTCCTGCCTTATGCATTCCAGGCGGATATCCTAATGAATGGCGTGTACTGGGAGCAACGCATCCCCAGGCTATTCGAACCTGAATTCGTCGCAGATCCCCGTTTCCGGATCCAAACCATCTCAGACATCACAGACGATGCCTATGGCTCCGTCCCCATCAATCTGGGTGATCAGACCATCGAGGATCCTGTATATGGTGTGGATCGCCAAACCTTGCAGAAGACTGTCCCCGGAATACCCGGTTCTGTGGATATCATAGCTGTCGGAAATCTTCCCAATGAACTGCCGCGGGACGCTTCCAGATACTTCGGCGAACAATTGATCAAGCATGTGCTGCCTGGACTGTCAGATCCTTCCAATCCTGTCATCGCCCGGGCGCGAATGACCGAACATGGAAACATCACGACCGCCTACGCCTATCTTTCGGAATACGGCGGCAAATGATCATCATCAAAGAAAGAGATAGTAAGGCTTCATCAATTCAATGAAAGCATCTGTGTACACACCGTGTGACTCACGAATATCAAGGCTTTCTTCCTCATGGACATCTTCTTTTTTTCGCGAAAAGACAATGACCTTTCTTAATACCCGATGATTTCGGGTATGCCTGACCGCTAGTGCGCTGTTTTCAAAAAAACCTGCTTTCTTCATCAGACCGGATAAAATCTCCGAGCGATGTGGCGGCAACAGGAGGATCGCCCGGCCATCCTCTGTGAGCAGCCTGTTTAGCACAATTACCAGATCCTCCAGAGAAAGTTCGGAACCATGCATGGCGAGATTTTGCGCCGGGTCAGATCGCTGCAGATCATTGTGATAAAAAGGGGGATTGGATACGATCAAATCAAATGTTGCATCGAAAGAGCATGCCCGGATGTCCTCATTAACCACCATGATCCTTTCCGACCACGGACT
>CAJBZC010000215.1 GCA_903959965.1 uncultured bacterium | reverse complement strand
TGGAGGAGCGAGTGAGATGTTCCATAAGATCAGGGCCTTGCACGCCGCCGGTGTCCTGATCCACCTGCATGTATTCGAATACGGCAGGGGCGTTCAACCCATACTTGAATCCTTTTGTGCATCGGTACATTATTATAGCCGCATGGAGGGTCATAAAGGGCTCTCGATGAAGCTTCCCTACATTGTCACTTCCAGGGCCAATCCAGAACTGCTGGAACGGCTTTCGCAGAATCGTTATCCGATATTGTTCGAAGGAGTACATACAACATATTTTCTCCATAACGGAGCGTTGAAGGGACGCGCATGTTTCGTTCGGCTTCACAATCTGGAGCACGAATATTATAGCATGCTGGCCAAGAGTACCCGGTCTCCGCTGAAGGCTTTCTATTACCTATTTGAGAGCAGGCTCTTAAAAAAATACGAGGCGGAACTGAATGGAAAAGCGGTGTTGCTTACGCTGACCGATCAGGAAAGTGCATCTTACAAGGTCTGTTGTCCGGATTCAGACATTCGCAGCCTTTCGCCGTTCACCGGCATTGATTCCACTGATATTGAAACGGGTGTAGGGAATTTTTGCCTTTATCATGGTAATCTAGCCGTTGCGGAGAATGAAAAGGCAGCCATCTGGCTGCTGAAAAATGTCTTCCGCAAACTGAAGATCCCCCTGGTCATCGCCGGCCGAAAACCCTCGCCATACCTGGTTCGCCTGGCACACAGGTGGACACATACCTGCATTGTGGCCAACCCTTCGGACAAGGAACTCAACGATTTGATCAGAAAGGCGCAGGTTCATGTGCTGCCATCCTTCTCGCGAACCGGCATCAAGTTCAAACTACTGAATGCTGCCTTCAGGGGAAAACATATCGTATGCACTGAAGCGATGGTGGGAGGAACCGGCCTGGAATCCGCCTGTCACATAGCATCGTCTGCAGAAGCCTTCGGCTCTATTGTTATGCAGTTATTTCGGAAACCCTTTGATGAGGAAGAGGTTCATTTAAGGGAGCATCTCAGGAAAACGCTGATGGATCCTGCTGTTCAGGCGCAAAAGCTCATCTCGTGGATATGGTGACATGGTCGATTACCTGTCCTGCTTCCGTCCGGATCGTCCGGGCCGGAAATTTTCTGATGACTGAATAATCGTGTGTGGCCATCACAATGGCGGTGCCGTAGTCCCGACAGATCTGAAACAGCAGCTGCATGATCTCTTCAGATGTTTCCGGATCCAGGTTGCCGGTCGGTTCATCCGCCAGGATGAGTTTGGGGGAGTTGAGCAGTGCCCTTGCGATGTCTACGCGCTGTTGCTCACCGCCAGACAATTCGAAAGGATACTTAAAGCCTTTGGTCTTCAGACCTACCTTCGAAAGCACATCATTGATCTTTTCCTCCATCTGCTTTCGGTTCTTCCAGCCGGTTGCTTCCAGGACGAACATCAGATTCTCCATTACATTCCGGTCGGTCAGCAGCTGAAAGTCCTGGAACACGATGCCGATCGTTCTGCGAAGAAACGGCACAGTCTTCCACGTCAGTGTCTTGAGGTCGTAACCTGCCACCATGCCTTCGCCTTCCCTCAATTCCAGCTCTCCATAAAGTGTTTTCAACAGGCTGGACTTTCCCGTTCCGGTTTTTCCGACGAGATAGACAAATTCGCTGCGGTGTACGGTGATATCCACTTGTTTGAGGACGAGTGACTGACCCTGGTAGATGTTAGCCTTGCGGAGCTGCAGGACGTTTTCGGGCATGTGACAAGGTTTGCTGCAAAGGTAAGGATCCCAACGGGAAGGAATCGTCCCGGAGACTCATTTCAGGCGGTAATCCATACGGATGGTGATGGATGCGGTCTTTTGCTTATCTGTCGTATTGAATGCGCCGCCATAACTGTAATCCTCGTTCGAGTTCTTTCCCGTGATCTGAAAGACGCCCATATCGGCCCGTTTCAGCCTGTCGAGACGACTGTCAACACTCCGGGCGATGGTTTCTGCACGCTGGCGGGCATCAGCAGAGGCCTTTGCCAGGAGATCCATCTTCAGAGTGGAGAGGCGGGTGTAGAAGTACAGTGGCTCCTCACTTTGAAACTCAATGCCCGTCTGGATGAGTTCGGTGACTTCCCTCGAAACGGATTCGATCCGGTCAAGCTCGGTCGACTGGATCTTCACACGTTGGGTAAGCCGGTATCCTGAGAAAACACTCATGGCGTTCCCCCGGCTGTCGATGGTCTGGTCGAATTCCTTTTCGATGCCAACGGAGGAAAATACCATGGCTGAGTCGGGGATCATTTTACCACGGAAATAACTGCGGATGGCCTTTTCATCGGATTTCAACATGGCATAGGCATCCCGTAGATCCGGGCTCTTGCGCTGGAAGCTGCCCTGCCATACGATCAGATCGCTGGTGAAATCGACTTCGGCCAGTCCGACCACAGAGATTTCTTCGGCGGATTTGAATCTGTATTTATATGCATTGGAGAGGATGAGCGCCGTCAGGATGACGGACAGGCCAATGGTAATGGGAAGCAGGTATTGCCGCATGTGGAGGGTGTTGATGAAACGAAGGTTATTGTTTTTTTCAAATGCGGAGTAGGTTCCGTAAACATTAACAAAGTCATCACGCATTGGTAAGTTGGAAACGATGGCGGAAGTCGGTCAAACTGGCGTATTTTGCGACAAATCAGCCCATTGAAAATTCAGATATGGTCCATCGGAAAAACCCATGAATCCTATATCCGCAGCGGAGTCGAGGATTTCACCACCCGGCTGAACCGATATTTCCCGGCGGAATGGAACATCATCCCTGTCCCTAAAAATTCAGGGATGCTCAGCGCACAGGATCTCCGAATCAGTGAGGGGAAGACCATCATGGACTGGCTGCAAAGGGACGATTTCCTGGTCGCGCTGGATGAGCGGGGAAAGGAGATGGATTCAGTACAACTCTCTGCCTTCCTGCAACTCCGTGCGAATGAAAGCACCCGCAGGCTGGTTTTTCTGATTGGCGGCGCCTTCGGTATTGACGCGCCTGTGCTGCAGCGTGCCAACCTGATCTGGTCCTTGTCAAAACTGACATTCCCGCACCAGTTGGTCCGCCTTATTCTATCCGAACAACTATACCGGGCCTGTACCATACTCCGCAATGAGAAGTACCATCACGCCTGAAACATTTCATTTAAGAATACATGTCGATCACACTCGCCATCATTTTGTTTACCTGCATCGTTTCCTTTCCGGCTTTCGGCAATACCCGCCTTCAGAATGATTTGCTGTTCTGGCCGTATCTCATGGAGCGTCGCGGGCAGTATTACAGGTTCGTGACGGGTGGGTTGATCCATGCGGACCTGATGCACCTGATGTTCAACATGGTGTCTTTGTATTCATTTGGGCTGGCTGTGGAAGAGATCCTGTTTCCAGCCATCTTCGGATCTGATGCCCGTTTACTTTACATTTTGCTGTACGTGCTGGCCATCGTATTCGCCGGCATCCCGGATTACATCAACCAACGACGGAACCCGCAGTACCGGGCGCTGGGGGCTTCCGGCGCAGTATCCGGTGTGATCTATGCAGCCATCATGATCGTTCCAAATATGCCGATCCGGTTTTTCTTTTTTCCGATCGACATACCGGGCTATTTGTTTGGATTTGCTTATCTGGCGATGTCTTATTACATGGCGAAGCGTGGGGGAGACAATATCGGCCACAGCGCGCATTTTTGGGGTGCGGTTTTCGGACTGGCATTTACGGCGCTGACGGCCTGGTTCATTGCACACAAGGACCTTATCGGATCCTTTCTTTACCATGTCCTTCCGGGTTGATCTGTATTCAGTCCTGATGTAAAAAATTGATCTTCAAAATCTTATTGGTTCCGGGCCTGACCTGGAAACGACCATCGATCCTTTTGCCGACTATCCAGAGGATACGCCGGTCTGATTCCAATATCCAGGTTCGGTCTTTTTCCGGCAGGCTAGTCTTTTCGTCGATCAGAAACCTGGCGATCTTCTTTTTTTTCATCATGCCCAGGGGATAGAAATAGTCTCCCCTGCCCCATCTTCTGAGGATGATCGGGAATCGGATCTCCTCCAGGTCGATCCATGCTGTATCGGCATCCCGTGGCAGTTTCTCATCTGTGCATTCGGAAATCTCCCATTTGAGGGTTCCCTCCGGAAAGTCCAGGATACCTGAAGCTTCCTCCAGCACGAAAACAGGGGTCGATGCGGCATTGAGCGGATGGATGAGTAGCCAGTTTCGGTGCCTGACGATGCGATGGCTGCCCGATGCCAGCCAGCGGCCGGAAGGGAGGTCCAGCAGGCGCATGGCCTCTGACACCTGGGCAGCAGTGAATTCCAATCCCTGTATGACATCCCAGAGGATACTTTCGGCAAATCCCGTCGATCGAAGGCCTTCCACCGGAATGCGTATCAGCCCCGAAGCATCCGTACTGACCAGTTTTCGGAGGATGGGGCGCATGGACAGGTCTCTTATTGCCTCGGTCTCCCTAAAGCGGTGAAGATTGGCGGCGAGGTTTTGTTTTACAGTCGGAAATCTTTCCGCTATCAGCGGGAGTACCCGAAGCCGCAGGAAATTTCGGTCATACTTGTCTTCTGCATTGGAACGGTCCTCTCTCCACGTCAGATCATGCACCCGGGCGTAGGATTCCAGTTCCTCTCGGCAGGCGAACAGCAAGGGACGGGCTACGGCGGGCGTGGACGGGAGCATTCCGCGCATACCGGAGATGCCGGTACCCCGGAAAAAATGCAGCAGCATGGTTTCGATATTGTCGTCCTGATGATGCGCCGTTATGAGCCTGAACTTTCTAGATGGATCGGCCTTTGAGAGATTTCCGCGCAATTCTTCCAGCCATTGGTAGCGCAGTACCCTGGCCGCCACCTGGATGGACAGGCGATGCGTTTTACGATACGATTCCGTTTCGAAACGAACTGTGTGAACCGGACATTCGAGCCGAAGGGCCCAACCCCTGACAAAGGCTTCATCCGCATCACTTTCCTCTCCCCTCAATCCGAAATTACAGTGTGCCAAGACGATCTTGTGGCCGAGATCATGTAGTAAGTGACTGAGTACTACGGAATCTAATCCGCCACTGATGGCGAGCAGGAGAGGCTGTGTGGCATGAAACAACTTTTCCTGATCGATGAACCTCTCCATTCTCGATCGAATATGCACGGGATTGAAGTCGTCGGTAGGGTTCATTTATCAGTGAATGGTTTCGATGAGGATGGGATGTTTCAATCTTCACAGTTGAGTAGTGCTGCCCTGAGTTCATTTGCAGCATGCCGATCACCTGCGCGCTCCGCTTCCAGGATACCCTTTTTGTAAGTATCAGCGGCCTGTTGGAGGTCTCCTTCCCTTTCGAAAAGTTTACCCAGGTGGTAGTATGATCCTACATAGCCTGGATCACGGTCGAGTAGGATTTCAAGTTCAGATCTGGCAGCGGTTTCATTACCGGATTTTATGAACTCCATCGCCAACGCATGTCTGCTGAAAGCATCTGCCGGATTTTGTTCGATGAATGCCTTTAGTCGTTCTACGCGAGATATATCTTTCCCTTGCATCCAAAGAATTTTATGATGAACAAACATTGCAGGCTTTGTTTGTGTTCTTAATTTTGTAATGCAATTGGTTGCATAAACAACTTTTATTCAAACGATCAATCAAGCCATGAGAATCCTGGTTTGCATCAGCAGAACACCTGACACGACGGCAAAAATAGCCTTCGGTGATAACAACACGAAATTCGTCACGGACGGCGTGCAGTGGATCATCAATCCTTATGACGAGTGGTATGCACTTGTTCGTGCGATCATGCAGAAGGAAAAGGATCCAACCACGGTGATCCATCTGGTTACCGTGGGCGGAGCGGATGTGGAGCCGATCATCAGAAAGGCGCTGGCCCTTGGGGGCGACGAGGCGTTGCGCGTTGATCTGGAGCCGATGGATTCGTACGAGGTGGCAGCCCAGATTGCACGGGTGGCACGTGAAGGGCAGTACGATGTTGTACTGACCGGCAAGGAGACCATCGACAGCAATGGTTCGGCGGTGGGCCCGATGGTGGCCGAACTGTTGGATATGGATATGGTCAGTC
>CAJBZC010000214.1 GCA_903959965.1 uncultured bacterium | reverse complement strand
TATTTAAAATAATACTTCAGACTTACTGATGACCACAACGAGAAGGCCCCTTCATTGAAAGGGGCCTTCTCGTTGTGGTCATGTATTTTCATTGTGCCGGTGGCACGATGTGAAACGCCTCCACGCCTTTCGCCTTCACGCTATCCGGAAAGGAATATCCCTTCAACTCAAGGCCCTTGAGTATGCCTGATTTATGTTTCATTTTAAAATGAGCCAGATACAACCAGGCCTCCTTGTTCACTTCCAGTATTTCGTTCACATGAATCTGCAGATCATAACCCCTTGCCGCTGCGTAATATACAGGTCCTGACGACTTGTAAACACCCACATTTACATAGTAATCCAGCATGCTGTTGCCTGCAGCATATGAATAGGTGACCATGCCAGGCTTCCCGTGACCCTGCATGTATGACAACACAGGCCTTGATTCCTCCAACGTCCTTGGAATGTATGCCCTGATGAACATGATGGCTATCAGGACTACCGATGCCAGCGTAATTATCTTTATGGTCATCCCGCCAATCCAGTGCAAGCGAGACCAAGGCCAATGCGACCATGACATCACTCATATACTGTTTTACCTCATCAGCGTAGTAAAAGAGCTTATTGTTGAAAATGAAAAAGACGATTCCGACCAATATGGCCGTCTGATTTTTGACAAACCGCTGCAACAAACGCCAGAAGAGCCACAGGGATAAAAAATAGGAAATCAGCGAATAAGCCTGAGTCCCCACTCCTGTTCAGAAAAAACCTGAGACATGAACTTAACGACCCATAAATACAGAATCGGAGCGACCTGCAGATGATCCAGCGGTTTCATCAACCCTGCATAATCTCTTTTCACGATATTGATGGCAACCGCAGATTCATCAGTCCAAAGGCCACGCATGTTCAAGAACTGAATAATGGCCATGATGATGGCGCTGAGGACTAATACGCGGGATGTCCAGATTACTATTCGATCCTAGATTCCATTGATAGACCCGGGCTTTTGCATATACTTAAATTGGCGTTCTTTCTTGGCTAATAACACTCGAACGTCAATCGGGTCAGGTTATTACTGTAAAGTCACACAATTTTGGCAGTCATGCAGGAAAATCACCGATTTGGATGCAGCCATAGTTAATGGACGAAAGGATGATCATGGGGTTAGCCACGCCTGACTAACCAACGCTCCCGCATGATAGGAAAACAGGGCACGCCTGTTACCCCGGCTGTATGTGTAATACCATTCCATCGAATCTACCTGGGTTTCCACCACCACAAAATGATCAAATCCGGCCTCGCTCTCCTCCTTCGAATAAGAAAAACTACTCAGCCGCTCGTCTACCTCGGACACATCGTGCATAAGGGGTTGGCTGGGCCCATCAGGCAACAGATAACATCGCCGGCTGTAATGCTGTGTCTTCTCCCAATGGAGGCGGGCCAACTCATTACCATGATGCAGGATTGTCGGTCCGCTGAGTCTGAGCTGAGACCTACGGGACGGATCATAGGCAAGCCAGCTGAGCTGGCCGGTCGCACGGATCTGATCGATCTTGGCACTTCTGATATCTGTATGAAAATAAAGTTTCCTTGTCTCAATATCCACCCGCCTGAGAACGACGGTGCGCATATGTGCGAGAGCACCCGCCGCTGTTCCTATAACTACAGTGTGCATCGGATGCTTTCGGTCCTTTGCTGCATCTGACAACATTTGCCAGCAGATATGTTCCACAAATTTGATGTCAGTTGTCTGTGATGTTTCAAAGATCGTTTGAGACATATATTTATTTTTGAAGAATCAGCTGTGAAAACATAAAACCTGCACGTGCAGCCAAACCTAACGACAAAGGATACACGAAAAAAAGCCAGGCGATATCCTTCCAGCTGATCCGACTTAGAAATAATCGGCCTTCAGCAGATAATCCCGTAAGAAATCCATACCATCCGGTAATGCCCAGGCGGTCGGCCGCAAGGTTGAGGATCACGGCTGCAATCAATACCATCCAACCGGTTGTGAAAACAGATAGCAAACCCATTCAATGTTTATTTTTTCTGACGTCGGATCATGTGCAGCAGCTCGGCAAATCCTGCACGCATGAATGGCCATCTCGGCAGGGTATTCATCAGTTTGAACTCCTGGAAGAAACTTGTTCCGTTATCCAGAAAACGGAAAATGAGATGGGTGGGATTGTGCCTGAACAATTCACGGAAGATGAACCATCCAGGGAGGATATTTTTTGCCAGGATATGCAACAGCACGCCGTCATACCAGGCAAATCGTTGTGCATACCAGGGCTGAGGCCTGGGCGCACTTCCTGAAACGACCAGATCGGAAACGATCCGGGCGGCATGACGTTGAATGAACGTGAAAGTATATCCTGAGGATGCCTTGGTCTGACCCCCCGCCGTTCCGATGTTGACGATCCTGCCATGGTCTCCGGGAAATTGCATAGTGGTCATCGGGATTACCCCGAACTCCTCATCCAGGACTTCATATTCTGCACACCCCAACGTTCCGGAGATATAAGCCTTTAATCCATCATCATATGCTTCCTGTTCCAGCAGCGTTTCCGTAAAGAGCGTATATTCCACCAGCGCCGTGCGACGGTCGAAAGGCATGACATAAACAAAGGTGGTACCATGCCGCTGATCAGGACGAAAATCCATGAGCGTGGCTTCCTTCGGATCAAACAGATCCTCCGGGAGTCGAATGATCCAACCCTTAAAATGCTGCAGCAGCATATGATCTCCGGGCAGCGGATGTAGTTCTCCAAAGATGATAGAGTTGAACAGCAGTCCCGATTGGTAGATCTTCCCGTCAGCCTCCAGGATGGCATGTTGACCATCCTGACGGATCGCATCTACCTGTACCTGCAGGATCGTAATGTTGGGAACATCGCGCAGGAGAGAGAGACAATAATCATAATAGTCGATCCCACGTATCATCTTGTATGCGTAGGGTGCGAGCTCCTTTCTTCCTGAATAACCTGCCGCATGAAACCAGGCCTGTTCCCATCGATGACTCACCACCGACTCAAAAGGGCCTTCACCGGTTTCCCAGAAACACCAGGTCCTGTCATTTACCCGTTTGGGATCCTTATCAACCATCAACAGGGTCTTGTCCCTCAGGAGTCCGGCCCTTTGCATATGCACGGCCAGACCCAGGCCTGCACAACCCATGCCCGCGATGATATAATCGTATGACTTCGTATGATCGATGAGGAATTTCTTAATACTGAGAATGTTACAAGCGGTTCAGACGGAGATGTGTCTTATTTGATTGTGTGCAAAGTCTGCGGGAGTTTGATCTTACTCTGTTTCAGGGGCGTATTGGACCTTCCTGCCAGCCATCAATTTCTGATCACGGCGGACCTTTTCCCAGTACTTGCGGTGGACGTACAGCATCCCGAAACTCTCTCCGTCTTCCTTGCTCAGATGCTTATGGTGCATCTTGTGTGCCCAGCGGATCGCGCGCACGTATGTGTTCCGGCTCCTGGAAAACCACTTGAAGCGCTGATGGATGATCACATCATGCACCATAAAATAGGCAAACCCATACGCCATGATCCCGAAACCGATGGCTTGCATCCACCAGATGCCGTCCTGGCTTCCGTACATGATCAACAACATGCTGGGTATGGCAAATATGACAAAAAACGCATCGTTCTTTTCGAAAAAACCCGGTTCCACCTGGTGATGATCCCGGTGCAGATACCAGAGGAATCCATGCATCACCCACTTGTGCGTGGCCCAGGTGATGCCCTCCATGAGGAGGAAGGTCAACAGCAGAACGGCGATGAAATAGATAGCTATCATAATTGGTAAAGTTACATTGTTACAGTCAATGCAGAATACTGACCGCCGTCATAGGTAACCCGCCAAAGGTTCATTTGTTTTACATCATGTCGATCCATGGAAATTCAAACTTCAGAAGAGATTTCTACGCAGCCCTCGGACAGCTGCTCTACGCAGTGGCCGATGCCGACGGCATCGTCTCCCGTGCAGAGCGGGACGAACTGCTGGAATTGATACGCAGCCGGCTCATGCATCGGGAAACCCTGACCGATCCATATGGCACGAATGATGCATGGTACTCGCTCTTCGGCTTCGACAGCGCCGAAGAGGATATCATGAGTGCCGAAGATGCCTTTCAGTCGTTCGCTGATTTTCTTGATTCCAACCGTGATCGAATCGACATGGAAACCCGTGAAGTATGCCTGCTCCTCTCCGACCGACTCGCAACTTCCTACCGGCATACCAACCGAAAAGAACGACAGATGCTGCAACGCATCCGGGAAACACTCCTCACACGGGATGATCTTTCTCATCCCACAACAACCGATCAGACCGCCTCTCCGGAACATCCCTGACACCCGCTAAATCGACGACATATGAAAAAGATCCTCATCGCTTTCGACGGCAAACATTTCTCAGAGGGCGCCATGCAGATGGCCGCCTGGATCAACGAACAGGAATCTGCCCTGATGACCGGGGTTTTCCTCAGTCCGATCGATTACCGGGAAGTGATCGGATACACCGGTATGGGCATGGGTACGCCGGTCGTGATGCCCCCGTTCCAGGAAGATGACGCACTTGTAAGTGCCAACATCGCAAGATTCGAGGAACGTTGCCGAAAAGAAGGATTCGAATACCGCGTACACAAAGACACAGAACTATTTGCCCTCCAGGAGCTGATTGAAGAAACCCGCTTCGCGGATCTGCTGATCGTCAGCAGTGAGCTCTTCTATGACAACATCGACCACCATCAACCCAACGACTACCTGAAAAAGACCCTGCATTCCTCGGAATGCCCCGTCATGCTGGTGCCGGAAAAGTTTGTCAAACCCTTCAGCCTCATCTTCTCCTATGACGGCAAAGCTTCTTCCACCTTCGCGATCCGACAGTTCACCTACCTCTTCCCCGCATGCAACCGCATGGATGCCATGCTGGTCTGTGCCTCCGAAGAAAGCGATGTGGAAATCCCCCAGCTCACACTCATCGAAGAACTCATGGCCCGTCATTATGAATCAGTGAGCATCGAACACCTGGCCGGGGAAAACCGGGAAGGATTGACCCGATGGATCGGCGAACGCAGGGGCAGCCTGCTGGTGACAGGAGCTTATGGGCGTGGAGAACTTTCCTCCATGTTCAAAAAAAGTTTCGTGACCGACCTGATCAGGAAACACCGGACTCCCATCTTCATCGCGCACAGATGAGACTGAACGAGTAATTCGGCTTCCGCATATCCCGCTCCGATCAACAGGATTCTCATCATTTTGAATTAGGTTTGATGAGAATCCTGTAAGTATGAGTGAGCAGCAAATTCAATTGGAACGGGAACAGGAGATCCGATTTCTGGATGGACCGCGTTCCCGGTGGGAAGACTTGAAATTCGTCGTGAAAGTGGCCAGAGAGTTCATTCGGGGATTCCGGGCACTGCATTTCACAGGACCGAGTGTGTGTGTTTTTGGATCCGCACGATATCCGGAGACACACGAATACTATGCACTCACCCGCAGCCTGTCTGCCGAGATCGCCCGGCTGGGATACACGATCCTGACCGGTGGCGGCCCCGGACTGATGGAAGCCGCCAACCGCGGCGCAAAAGATGTTGGCGGACGTTCCGTCGGCTGCAATATCCTGCTGCCGCATGAACAGAAGCCCAATCCCTACCTCGACAAATGGGTCAATATCCGCTACTTCTTCGTCCGGAAAACCCTGCTCGTCAAGTATTCCTATGCCTTCGTCATCATGCCCGGCGGCTTTGGCACCCTCGATGAACTCTTCGAGGCCATGACCCTCATCCAGACCCGAAAGATCAAGGAGTTCCCGGTCATCATCTTCTGCCGAGACTACCACCGCGATATGCTGGAACACATTGAACGGATGAAAGCCGAGCGAACCATTTCCGAAGAAGATATGAATCTGTTTCTGGTAACCGACTCCGTGGAAGAAGCCGTGGAACATCTGCGCAACAGCATTCAGAAATTCGGTCTCCAACCATTGAAACCCCGGAAATGGCTGCTTGAAAGAGCATGAACCTGATGCCGGTCATCTCCCCGGTTGATCCCCGTCAGAGACAACCTCTTCAAGGGCTGATAACTTTGTATCAAAGCATCCTCTAAAGGAATCTGATTGATACCGTTACACCCAGCCGATGTCCACCTCTACATTGAAAGTTCCGGCGACAAAAACCGTCAAGACCTGTTACCACTGTGGGGAGAAGTGCGAGGGGCAGATCCGGCATGAAGACATAGCCTTTTGTTGCGAAGGCTGCAGACAGGTATACCTTTTGCTCGAAGAAAATGGAATGTGCGCTTATTATGACCTGGACAAGAATCCCGGGATCCAGGCAAAGGGCAGATTCAGCAACGGCCGATTCGACTATCTGGATGACTCATCCGTGATGGCGAAACTCGTTCGATTCACGGATGGAAAGCAATCACATGTGCTTTTTCACCTGCCTTCCATGCATTGCGCCAGCTGCATCTGGCTGCTAGAACACCTGCCCCGCATCCAACACGGCATCATCCAGTCCCGAGCCAATTTTCAGCGGAAGGATGTGCTGATCATCTTCGATCCAAACACAACGAGCCTGAAAAGGATTGTGGAACTCCTTGCCTTTATCGGTTATGAACCCCATATCAGCCTGCTAGACACGGAAGAGAAGACCGAACGGAAAGTGAACCGCGGACATATCCATCGGATCGGTGTTGCCGGCTTCTGTTTCGGCAACATCATGATGTTGAGTTTCCCGGAGTATTTCTCCGGCGGACAGATCGGTGCAGAGGGCCTCAAAAGGGTCTTCGAATGGCTGAATCTGGCCTTATCGCTGCCCGTGGTGTTCTTCAGTGCCTCGGAGATCTTTATCTCGGCCTGGAAAGGACTGAGACAGAAATGGCTGAATATTGATGCCCCCATCGCCCTGGCGATCCTGGTCACCTTCGGACGGAGCATCTATGAAATCCTCACACAATCCGGCCCGGGTTACCTGGACTCTATGAGCGGCATCGTCTTCTTCATGCTCATCGGTCGATGGTTCCAGCACATGACCTACGACTCATTTTCCTTCGACCGGGATTACCGTTCCTATTTCCCGCTGGGGGTGACCCGCCTCAGAGAAAACGGGGAAGAGGACATCCCGGTCAGTCGACTGGCAAAACATGACCGCATCCTTGTTCGAAATCAGGAACTGGTACCGGCGGATGCCGTGCTCATGTCGGCATCGGCGAACATCGATTACAGCTTTGTTTCGGGAGAACACACGCCCGTACATAAACGCAAAGGCGAACTGATCTACGCCGGTGCCAGGCAGTGCGGCCCCGCCATCGAACTTGAAGTGATCAAACCCGCAACCGGCAGCCACATCACAGAGTTATGGAACAACGAAGTGTTCCAGCATGACAAACACGTGCATAAATCCTTCATCCACCCCTGGAGCCGGTATTTCACCTATGTCCTGTTTTTGATCGCCATCATCTCCGCGATCTACTGGCAAATGCACGATCCCTCAAAAGTCTGGCACGTCGTCACCAGCATCCTCATCGTCGCCTGCCCCTGCTCACTCCTGCTCTCTGCTACCTTCACCAATGGCAATATGGTGCGCATTTTTGGCCGGAACCGCATGTATCTGAAAAACGCATCGGTCATCGAATCCATCGGCAAGGCGGATACGGTAGTGCTCGATAAAACGGGGACACTCACCCACAGTCGGTCCTCCGGGATCATTTTTGAAGGAGCGCAACCGGAAGAGATCGATGAGCTCCGCATTGCAGCCCTGGCAAGGCAATCCTCACATCCCTTAAGCCGACTGCTGGCGGCGGAACTGGAAAAAAAAGAAGTAAGATCGACCCCCGAGGTCTCGGGTTTCAGAGAGATCTCCGGAGAAGGCGTGGAAGGTATGGTTGATGGTATACAAATCAAACTCGGGTCGGCATCCTTTGTGACCGGGGAGCCCCATGCCACCGGACACACAGTCAACACTGAAGGAAGCCGGATCCATGTGTCCCTCAAGGGGCGGCACATGGGTAGTTACAACATCAGCAACAATTACAGAGACGGGCTGCCCGGCATGTCGGATGATCTTCGACTGATGAAGCTCGGACTGTTCGTCCTCAGCGGAGACAATGACCGCGAGCGGGAAAATCTCACCCAGATTTTCGGTTCCGACATCAGGATGCGCTTCAGAAGCAACCCGCAGGAAAAACTGCAACAGATCCGCGATCTGCAATCCGAAGGAAAACGAGTCATAATGCTGGGTGACGGCCTCAATGACGCCGGCGCCCTTCGCCAAAGCGATGTCGGCATCGCCGTTTCTGATCATACGGGCATGTTCTCCCCCGCCAGCGATGCCATACTCGAAGGCGAACAGGTATCCAGACTGGGCGCACTGGTGAAATTCGCCAGACTTGGGAAATCCATCGTGGCCGCTAGCTTTTTGCTGTCGATCCTCTACAATTTCGTGGGTTTGGGATTTGCAGTGCAAGGTGGCCTGTCACCACTGGTGGCGGCCATCCTCATGCCCGCCAGCTCCATCAGTATCGTGGTATTTGTGACCGTTGTTTCGACACTGACCGCCAGACGACTGGGACTGGTGGCATGATCGAGAAGTCTTAAAAAAATCCGACCACCCCAAACGGGACAGCCGGATTTGTATGCAACGGGCGATGAATTATCTGAATCCAAAAAACAGCGGGAACCCAAAAACGACCACGATCGTCCATAGGGCATAAACGGGCAGGAATCCGGCAATCGCCTTCTCCACACCCTCGATCGCATCCTGCTTACGTACGACCAACAAGAGCCTTCGTGTTACGATCAGCAGATGCGTCATGATGAGCAGGTTTCCACCGAGGACGGCCAACCGGTTCGGTGTCAAGCCAAACTCCAGCAATCTGAAACTGATGGCGGACAATGCAATGCCATTATCAATGATCGTGAAGGCGGATAGCGCCAGCAGCAGGATCAAGCGGCCCCTCGAATAACCGCCCTTTGTCGCCTCACTCACCGAGAAGATAATGAGGGCCATGACCCCGATCAGCAGGGCGTTGAAGATGAGCAGAAACTCCCGATCCTGATATGGATTCTTGCCAGTGAACACCATCGTTCCGAGGAAGATAACCAGCATCGCCAGCACCAGCGGAGTGAAGATCCGGGCGATCAACGGAGAGATGCGATTGACCAGTGCCGGATTCTCCCGGACCAGCACATTGGCCAGGATGGGTACGGCTGGCGCAGCCCAGATGATGATGTACTGCTCCCAAAATCTTTCGATGTCCAAACCGATCATATTGAACAATCCAAATGTGATCATCGAGAAGATCATGGCAGCGATGGAGATCAATGCCGTCATCACCAGCAGATCGCCGTTGTAACGGAGATAGCTGATGCGGGCGGAAAAGGAATGCCGCGCATCGACCGTGAAAATAAATCCATGAACAGCCCATAAAAGAAGCGGCAAATGAATACAAGCCAGCAGAATGGTATCCCTCGCTCCGTCTGTCGGAAGAAAGTTAATATAAATGGTTGCAATGGCGGTTACAGCCAATGGCAGGATGATCGAATTCAAACGCAGACCTTTTCGCCATACAATGAAAGCCGACAACATCGGAAATACGGCGAATGCTATGTTGCGTGGATAGAAAACATCATCCTTCAGGTTGAAAAAATGGGGCAGCTTCATCAGCAAACCCGCGACCAGTGTGGCGATGAAGATGTAGATCCAATCCCGGCGCATACTGCTGGACGATGTGGAGGTCTGATGGTTCAGGCGTTCGAACCAAACCTGGGCAATCACCTGATCCTTGATCATCGGATAGATCTGAGAAAACGTCCTGCCAAAAGCCTGCGCATCTGTTCTGTACAGTTGCTCCAATACGGCAGGTTCTTCGATGTGTTGCAGGATGGCCGCTTTGTAATCGGTTTGTCCTGATGTAAAATGTTCTTGCATATGGGTTGTTTTTGTCTATTCACTTGTATGTGTGGAGGGATCTCGCCGGCTGATCAGTCTTTCCAGCGCATCGAGGTGAGCGGCGAATGCCTGCCGACCTGCTTCTGTCGCGGCATATGAGGTATTCGGCTTTCGCCCGATGAACTGCTTCCGAACCTCCAGATAATTCAGTTTTTCCAGGGCGGAGAGATGGCTCGCCATGTTCCCATCCGTGACCTGCAGTTGTGTCTTCAACGTTGCAAAGTCAACGGACTCGTTCACCACCAGGATCGACATCATGCCCAGTCGGATCCGGCTCTCAAAGGCCTTGTTTAAATCCGATATGAATCCTTTCACCGTTGATGTTTGAAATAAATGGAGACACCATAAATGATATGCAGGAAGCCAAAGCCAAATGCCCAGAAATAGACGCCCAGCGACGGAAAAAATGAAGCAACAAGTCCGGTCATGAAAACAGCCATCCCCAGGCGACCCACATCCGGGACCGCATACTTTCCGGCATTCACCAGCCCCAGTCCGTAAAAGATGAGTGAGGCTGGCGCCAGACTATCCAACTGACCCGACTGCATCAGACTCAGACAGTAAACACCCCCGCCGATGATCGGAATGAACAGTGCCGTGAGCATCCGCCGCGCCGTCGCATCCCACAAGGGAAGTCCCATCTTACGGGCATTCCGAAAAGCAAAAACCGCCTCTGTCATGAGCGACAATGTGAAAACCACGGCCGCGATCATAAACACGTACTCGTTGATCCGGGCCGTATTCGGTATGTCGGCTGCAGCCAGTTCCATGAAGGATATAGACTGTCCGAATGGAATGCCCAATGCCAGCAGCAGTGCGGATACACCGCCCAGTGCAATGAATCCGACAATGACGCCCGCCAGTCCGCTCAGCGATAAATACCTGGATGACCTTTCCATCAGGTTCCGCATCTCGCGGATCGATTCCAAATGATCCTGTTTCGTTGACATAAAAATGATATAAAAAGTACTTTGAATTTCAAAGTTACATTCTTCTTTATTGTCAAGCACCTAAAATCAGGACAACAGGACGGAGCATCACATAAGCGGATAAAAAGTAGTGAAGAGTGGATAATGGTGAGGGGAAGGATCAAAACCGGATCTTCATGGATAACCCCAAAAGGGGGAGGAAAAAAGATGATCAAATTTTAATTATGATTTTTTTATATATTTTATATATTGATTATAAACATCTTTTTTATGCCTTTTGACTATTTCATGACATAAATCATCTCTGTTTTTGACCCTCGTCATCACGAGCCGGAATGGGGGAAATTACTTTTACGCCAAAGTCTTCCAACTCATGAGCGTCATTATCGTCCTCATCGCTGCCAGCATCCTGATTGCCGGCGGATTTCTGGTCGCCTTCCTTTGGTCGGTGCGTAACGGGCAGTACGATGATGATTACACGCCATCGGTTCGTATGCTATTCGATGATGCCACACCCTCTTCCTCTAAGGATCACTCACCCCAAAACAATCAAATACATAAGTGATGCAAGTCCAGAATTTCAGTTATGACAACCGGATCGTCCGGGATTTCGCCTACGCCACCATGATATGGGGGATCGTGGGTATGCTGGTGGGCGTCTGGGTCGCCCTGCTGCTGGTCTTTCCGGAATGGAACCTGTCCGGGATTGCCGTCGGCAAGGAGACCATCGGACTTTCCTTTGGCCGCTTGAGGCCGCTGCACACCAATGCAGTGATTTTCGCATTCGTGGGCAACGGTATTTTCATGGGTGTTTATTATTCTTTGCAGCGTCTGTTGAAGACCCGCATGGCGAGCGATCTGCTAAGCAAGGTCCATTTCTGGGGCTGGCAGCTGATCATTGTGGCGGCGGCACTCACCCTGCCGCTTGGCCTGACCACAGGCAAGGAATACGCGGAGCTCGAACTCCCGATCGATATCGCCATCGCCCTGATCTGGGTGGTATTTGGGGTCAACATGTTCTGGACCATCCTCAAACGACGGGAAAGACATCTCTATGTGGCCATCTGGTTCTACATCGCCACCTTCGTGACGGTCGCAGTGCTGCACATCGTCAACTCGATCGAGTTCCCCGCCTCCTTCCTGAAAAGTTATTCAGCCTACGCCGGTGTGCAGGATGCACTGGTACAATGGTGGTATGGTCACAATGCTGTGGCTTTCTTCCTGACCACACCTTACCTGGGTCTGATGTATTATTTCATGCCAAAGGCGGCGAATCGTCCCGTATTCTCCTATCGGCTGTCCATCATCCACTTCTGGGCACTGATATTCCTGTATATCTGGGCGGGGCCGCACCACCTGCTGTATACATCTCTTCCGAACTGGGCACAATCACTGGGTGTCGTATTCAGCTTCACGCTGATCTTCCCGAGCTGGGGCGGCATGATCAACGGACTGCTGACGCTGCGCGGTGCCTGGGACAAAGTACGAGAAGATGTGATCCTGAAATTCATGGTGGTGGCCGTCACTGCTTATGGTATGTCCACCTTTGAAGGGCCGATGCTTTCTCTGAAGAATGTGAATGCGATCAGTCACTTTACCGACTGGACGATCGCTCACGTACATGTTGGTGGCCTCGGCTGGAACGGCATGCTGACCTTTGGTATCCTTTACTGGCTGCTGCCTCGGATCTTCCAAACTAAACTGCATTCGAGCAAGCTGGCCAACATGCATTTCTGGATCGCCACCCTCGGCATCCTCTTTTATGCCATTCCGATGTACTGGGCCGGCTTCAAGCAAAGCCTGATGTGGAAGGAATTCACGGAAGCAGGACAATTGAAGTACCAGTTCCTGGAAACCGTCACACAGCTCAAGGGATTCTATGCAATGCGCGCCTTCGGTGGAACCATGTTCCTGGTGGGCTCGATCATTGGGGTGTACAATCTTTTCAAAACCTGCGCCAAGGGATCTCTGCTGGCTGAAGAGGAAGCCTCGGCTCCGGCTCTCGAAGAAACCTATCACAGTCATGGTCCTGAGCACTGGCATCGCTGGATCGAACGGAAACCCGTTCAGCTCCTCGTCCTGACCCTCGTGGTCATCCTGATCGGTGGTGCGGTGGAAATGATCCCCACCTTCCTCATCAAATCCAACATACCAACCATCACCAGTGTAAAGCCCTACACCCCGCTGGAACTGCAAGGACGTGACATATATGTAAGGGAAGGCTGCTATACCTGCCACTCCCAGATGATCCGTCCGTTCCGTTCTGAAACGGCCCGCTACGGCGAATACTCAAAAGCCGGAGAGTTTATATATGACCATCCCTTCCAGTGGGGTTCCAAGCGCACCGGCCCGGATCTGGCCCGCGAAGGTGTTGGCAATAACCGTAAATCAGACAGCTGGCACTATAATCATATGGACGACCCGCAGGCGCTGTCTGCCGGATCCCTCATGCCCGCTTATTCCTTCATGCTCGAACAGGAACTTGATACGGCCAGTACGCCGGCGAAGATCCGTACCATGAAACGTTTGGGAGTGCCTTATCCGGAAGGATATGATGCGCAGGCGAACGCCGACCTTATGAAGCAGGCCGGATCCATTCAGGCAAACCTCGCCAAAGATGGCATCAAAACGCCGGCCAACAAGGAGATCATCGCCGTGATCGCCTACCTGCAACGCCTTGGGACGGATATTGGAAAGGGACAGACCGCTCAAAACCGCTGATATGTCTAAGATCATCCAACAATACGCTGACCAGATCGCGGGCATCGAATGGTACCCGGTCGCCTCACTGATCATATTCACCCTATTCTTCGCCGGTGTACTCATATACGTGAAAAGGATGCCCGGAGAAGAAGTATCGGAACTATCCAACCTGCCCCTCGACCTGCCTGAGGACACCAAACATTGATAACGCTAAAACATTCGAACATGTCGCTCAATAACGGTTTTGCATACCTGAAAAAAACAGTGCTGCTGCTGTTACTGCCCTGCGCCTCGGCCCTTGCAAAGGGTGGCGGTGTGGCACCCACCAACAAGCCGGACACCAACTGGCTGGAGATCATGCTGATATTCACGGCCGTCATTTTGCTGGCGGTCATCTGGGGGTTGGGCCAGTCTTTGCTGATCTTCAGCCGGCATCTGAAAGACAAGCAGCGGAAAGCGGCAAACATCACCATCCTCCTGATCGGACTCTTCGGGATCAACGCCACAGCGATGGGGCAGGCAGAAGAAACCGTCGCCACTATGGTGCAAACAAACAACTACGGCGGACTGTCTGAACTCGAGTTCTACATGCTGTCCGGCGTAATTGTGCTGGAAGTCATCGTCATTCTCTTCCTCGCCTTGATGGCCCGCCGTACCTACCGGGCATTGATGGGACTGGATGAAGAGAAAGTGGCGGAGGTGAAAGAAGCCTCCCGCTGGGTTGCATGGTGGAATCGACTCGACCAGCGGTTCTTCACCAGGGCTATTCCGGTGGAACAGGAAGCGGATGTGATGCTCGATCACGACTACGACGGAATCCGTGAGTTGGACAATGCCTTACCGCCCTGGTGGAAATATGGCTTCTATGCGACCGTCGTTGTCGCTTTCATTTACATTTTCAACTTCCACCTCTTCGGCACCGGCAAGAATCCGGAGCAGGAATACGCGGCAGAAATGGAAGAGGGTCGAAAACAGGAGGAATTGTACAAGGCGAAAACGAAGGATCTGGTCGACGAAAACAACGTCACCCTTTCAGATGCGTCGGGCATCGCCGCGGGCAAGGCGCTCTACAACCAAAGCTGTGTCGCCTGCCATGCCGCAGATGGCGGCGGTGGTATCGGACCGAATCTGGCAGATAATAACTGGATCCATGGGGGAAGCATGAACGACGTTTACAAGACGATCAAACTGGGCTATCCCGAAAAGGGGATGCAGTCGTGGCAGTCAGTCTACAGCCCGGTCCAAATGAAAAACCTCGCCTCTTTCGTGAAATCCCTGAAGGGCGCCAAGCCGGCCAATCCGAAAGAACCCCAGGGAGAGCTGTTCGCTGAATAAGATCCAGCCAGATCGTTCAAGTTGTAAACCATTACGTATGTTTCAGAGGGATACTGAGGAAGCCCTGGCCAAAAAATCGCAGATGGACCAATCCTTCCGCGACTCCGTGGCCACCATCGACAAGAAAGGTTCCAGAAACTATATCTCGCCGAAAAAACCGAAGGGCAGCCTCTACAACAAACGGACGATCGCCAGCATCTTCTATCTGATCCTCTTCTTCGGCCTGCCATTCATCGAGCTCAAGGGAGAACCACTCTTCATGATCAATATCATGAAAAGGAAATTCATCCTGTTCGGGCAGATCTTCGGCCCTGAGGACTTCTTCATCTTCATGCTCGGGATGCTCACCTTCGTCGTATTCGTCATCCTCTTTACGGTGGTATTCGGACGGGTCTTCTGCGGATGGGCCTGTCCGCAAACCATTTTCATGGAGATGGTGTTCCGGAAGATCGAATACTGGCTGGATGGAGATCAAACAAAGCAGCGCCAGCTGAGAGACATGTCCTGGAACGCCTACAAGATCCGAAAACGCACCGTCAAGATCATCGTTTTCTGGCTGATGTCCTTTTTGATTGCGCACTTCTTCATGGCCTATCTGATCAGCATGGATGAAGTAAAAAGATACATGACGGAAGGGATCGATAAACATGTTGGCACCTTTGTCGCCCTGTCCATCTTTACCACTGTCTTTTTCTTCGTCTATTACTGGTTTCGGGAGCAGGTTTGCATCGTGGTATGCCCATACGGGCGACTTCAAGGTGTGCTGCTCGATAAGCATTCTATCGTTGTCGCCTATGATTATGTCAGAGGAGAACCCCGCGGAAAGATAAGAAAGGACGAAAAGGATCACGGTGACTGTGTCGATTGCGCCGCCTGTGTTCGGGTATGCCCAACAGGCATTGATATCAGAAACGGCACCCAGCTGGAATGTGTGAATTGCACCGCCTGCATCGATGCCTGCGATGAAATCATGACGGCGGTAAAAAAACCTACCGGCCTGATCCGCTTCGCGTCCGAAGAAAACGTGGTAAAGGGTGAAAAGCCCGGGCTCAATGCCCGGATCCGCGGATACTCCTTCGTCCTGCTCGGACTCATCGGCGCCCTCTCCTACATGCTCGTCAGCCGGGATGATGTGGATGTCACCATCCTCCGCACCTCCGGTACCGTCTTTCAGGAACTGCCGGACGGACGGATCGCGAATGTGTACAACGCCCGGCTGGCCAACAAAACCCGGGAGGACATCCCCATTGAACTTAGACTCGAAGGCATAAAAGGTGAGGTAGAAGTGGTGGGCAAAACCATCGTGGTCGAGAAAGAAGGATACAAGACCGCCACCTTCATCATCAAGGTGGATCCGCAGGAAATCCGACAACGACGCACGCCTATTCGAATCGGTGTATATGAAAAGAACATGAATATCAAGAATGTGGACGTGACATTTATGGGTCCGATCCGATAAAACAGACAGTCATGAAATTCAACTGGGGAACCATGATAGCGATTGTATACCTCCTTTTTGTGGGGGGGATGATGTTCCTTGTTGTGCAGTCCAGCCGACAAAAGATAGATCTGGTTACCCCCGACTATTACGAACAGGAGATCAAATATCAGGAGCGGATCGACCAGTCCAAACGCGCAGACGCCCTGAATGGTAAACTGATGGTTGATCTGTTGGGTGACACCCTCATCCTCCGTTTCCCGGCAGAACAAGCCGGAAAACCCATCACGGGAAAGGCCTGGATCTATTATCCTGCGGATGAAACCCTCGACGTAAAAGCGGTGTTCGAAACAAGGAACGGACAACACCTTCTCGTCCTGCCAACAACAGATGATCGCACGGGCATGTCCATTGTGAAAACCGGATGGACCTGCGAGGGTATCGATTATTATACGGAAAACATACTGCCTCCCCACCCCTGAAAAGACATATGGAACTCGAATTGATCATACCGGCATTTGTGATGGGACTGGCAGGCAGTCTGCATTGCATAGGGATGTGCGGCCCCATTGCCATGGCGTTGCCCCTGCAAGGCAGAAGTTCGTGGGATAAACTTACCGGAGGATTGCTGTACAATGCAGGGCGGATCACTTCCTATGCCTACTTTGGTTTCATCGCCGGATGGATGGGCGGAGGACTCAGATGGTTCGGATGGCAACAAAGAATATCACTGATCCTCGGCATCACTATCCTGTTGTTCATGATCGTACCCCTCATCATTCGGGTCGATCGACTCCAATCCGCCATGCAGTCGAGCATGGCCGGCATTCGTCAGGCCCTGGCCAGGGTGCTGTTCAGAGGAACGCCTACCGCCATGTTCTCCAGCGGTTTGTTGAACGGACTGCTTCCCTGTGGGCTGGTTTATATGGCCCTCGCCGGATCTACCATCAGCGGCAGTACATGGCAGGGAGCCACATTCATGGCGCTGTTCGGACTTGGAACGGTACCGGTCATGCTCGCTACCGTGTGGATGGGATCTCTCCTGCATCGTCGAATGCGGCTGACATTACAGAAAATGTATCCCGCCCTACTCATCATCATGTCGATTCTACTGATTATCAGAGGTTTGGATCTCGGTATTCCCTACCTGAGCCCCACGTTGAGCATAAGCAACTCGGTACCAGTCCATTGCAGATAGTACTGATATAAATCAGTTTACTGTCTGACTGAAATTACAGAGATTGCACATCCGAAATTTTACATTTGTTGATTGATGGATAGGTTTATCTTAAACAAGATTTGGCCTGCCGCCCATCATGATTAGTTAAACGAGGCATACAGTATGGATCTGACAAGGGTGAATACCCAGCTTCAGGTCTTCATTAAAGATCAGAACAGGACGAAGGTGAACGCGCTGGTGAACATATTGGAACAATACCATCATGAGAACATGACCTGGCTGAGGTCAATCGACTTCTTCAAACAAGAGAACAGTTTTTTGAAGAATCGTTTAGCCGAAGTGGTGGATGGAACTACGGATCGTGGGTTTTTAGCACAAGCAGAACACTTCCAGAACCAGTTCATCATCAAGGATGAATTCTTAGACGAGCTCAGGCATGAGGTGAATGAACAGGAGCGGGATTTAACCGTTCAATTCCGGCATCAAAGTTTTTCAGCAGACATCGTCATGAAAGACCGGCAGCAACAATTGCGCGGTCAAATGCAGTATCTGGAAAAAGAATTCTCAAATCTGCGGTACGAATTCAATAACTACCTGGCTTCCGACCTGCAATAAGCGATATAGCCTGTAAAAACTGACAGATTAATTGAGCATGCCGCTCAGTTTCTTCTCATTGATGATATAAATATACCCATCCCGGATTTCGATGAGTTTCTCCGAACGGAAATCACTCAATGTCCGGATGAGGGATTCGGTGGCCGTACCTGCGATGTTTGCCAGGTCCTCCCTGGAGATGTGGATCGAAAACGGTTCGGCACCCGGTCGATGATACTTGCGTTGCAAGGTCATCAGTGCATCAGCTACCCGCTTTCTGAGTGAGTTATAGGCCAATCCGATCAGTTGATGCTCCTTTTCAGAAACATTACTCGCCAGCATCCGGATAAATCTTCTGGCTACTTCCGGATTCTCATTGATCAGGGATTCAAATTCGTCCCTTGGGATGATGGCGATTTCAGATTCTTCCATGGCTTCGGCCGTCTCCTTGTAAATGGAATGCTCCAACAGCGAGATATAACCGAAGAAATCACCTTCCCGATAGAGCCCCACCGTGAGTTCTTTACCATCGTCATTGGACTTGAAGGTTTTTACCTTACCCTTCTGCACAAAATATAAGCGGAGTGGATGGTTGCCTTCGGAGTAGATGAGTTGTTTCTTCTTGTAATGATTTATGTTGCGGTCTTCTGATAGTGCCTTCAGCGCATCCTCCCTGCCGGCATCCCGCATGAAGTCGTGCAGACCATGTATATCCGCCGCGTATTCTTTCTTCAGCAGTTCTATTTTCTGAAGCCTGCGCTCGATGGCATTCAGCAGCTCTATGTCAGTGAAAGGCTTGGTGATATAGTCATCCGCCCCCATATCCATTCCAATGCGGAAATCAGTTCGCTCTGCCTTCGCCGTCAGGAATATAAAGGGAATATTTTGCAGTTGCTCGTTCTTGCGCAACAGATGAAGCACGCCATAGCCGTCCAACACCGGCATCATGATGTCGCAAATAATCAGATCAGGCTTCTGTTGCATCGCCGCTTCCACACCCACCTTACCATTTTCAGCCGTTACTACATGGTAGCCGGCAAGTTCCAGGATCTCCGCGGTGTTCTCTCGCACTTCCAGATTGTCTTCTATCAGCAGTATGGTCTTCATATCCTGAATTTAACAGTGAACTTCGTCCCTTCATCCAATGCACTCTGCACCGAGATCGAGCCACCCATCAGTTCCGCATATTTGGAAACGATGTGCAAACCCAGTCCTGTTCCTTGAATGTTGGTGGCATTCTTACCGCGGAAGAAGCGTTCAAACAGATGCTTTTGATCTTCTTCCGGGATACCGATGCCATGATCGCGGACGGAAATTAATATTTGTTTCTCATTCACCTCGGTTTCCACTTCGATGAGTCCGTTTTCCGGAGAAAATTTAAGGGCGTTGGAAATGAGGTTGATGAAAATATTGCGCAGCATCGAGAGGTCTAATTTGACGATCATCGAACCCTCATGCGCATACTGAATGCGCTGTCCGGGTTTGAGGATCGTCTGCATCTCATGGCAGACGAGTTGCGCCTGATCCCTGAGATTGAATTCCGATATATTTACCTGGATCTTTCCCTCTTCAAGCCTTCCGATCGACAGAAATTCATTGAGGATGTCGGTGAGGTTGCTCACGGCAGAACGTATCCGCTGGATATGCTTGTCTCGCTTATCCTGTTCCTCCGACAGTATATACTTCGCCACCAGGGAAGCAGAGGAGAGTATGGTACTCAGCGGGGTACGAAATTCATGAGAGGCCATGGACACGAAACGCGTTTTCAGATCGCTCAACTCTTTTTCCTTGCTGAGGGCATGTTCCAGATCGTCGCGCGATTTTTCCAGGATCTCCATCGTTTCCTGCAATTGGCGGGTGCGCTGTTCCACCTTGGCTTCCAATTCCTCGTTGAGTGACTCGATCTCCGCATGAGCCCTTGCCATTTCGTCTTGCTGACGCAGGATGGCCTGTTCGATTTCTTTCCGCCTGGTAATATCGATCACATAGGCGATCACATATTTGCCCTCTTCTGTTTCATAATGTCCAAGACTGATCTCGACCGGAAACTCACTGCCATCCTTTCGCTGGGCATATAGGTCCAGCCCCGGACCCATGGTTCGGTTTTGTGGTCGTTTGTGGAAGTGGTCGCGCTTTCCGACATGCCCTCTACGGAAACGCTCCGGCATGAAATCCTCCACCTTTCGACCGATGAATTCCTCCGGTTCGTAACCGAAGGTATGTTTGGCCATCGGGTTCGCCAGCACGATGCCTCCCCTGTCATCGGATACCAGGATGGCCATCGTGGAGTAATCGAAAAGCGCTTCAAATCGCTGTTTTTCATTCAGCAAAGACGCATCCATTTGACTGATATTGTCAAAGCGCATGCGCATGAGATCATTGCCTCCGACATTTTCTGCATCTGACACTTTCGTGAACCCGTTCACCGGGTTCAATGAGCCGTCCTGCATATCCCGAAGGTCCGCCTCAGTAGGAGACCATGAAATGCCGTAGAATGTCAGTGTCTCCGGAGCATCACCGGGCATGAATTCACCCCTGAAAAAAGTATCCGTATCGACGGACTTTCCCCGCAAGACAAATATGCGGTCCCGAAATGAGGCGATATCATCGAATGCAAGCGCCCGCCTGAACTTTGGCCGAAGCACATCAAAGGATTCCCGGAGATTGGATCCCAGCGGAACGCGTTGGATCATCAACTTTCCACTGTCCGTGATCTCCAAAGCCCGGTTGATGACAAAATAGATAAGATGTATGCGCTCCAGATCCATCACAGTGTATTCACGTTGTGGCATGTCTGGTGTTTTGTGGTTAGCAGATCATGGCCATTGAGCCATTCCCTGAATGAAATTATGATATTCGTCACATTTCAGGGCAGGTCATGGAAAATTGGAACACCATAGATGCCGGTGCGAAGGTCAGTGAAAGAAGCAGAAGATCAGGTGAATAAACGCAACAGGAGGAAGAAAAGGGATTGAATGAGCAATAGCGGGATGGAAAAGCGATTGCGCAGATCCAGACCCAGGAACATACCCGCCGTCAATAACAGCCAGCTGATGCCAAACCAGCAGATATAATTCAGCATGGGGATGGATCCATCCCCCGCCCAGGTCCAGAAACCCAATGACACGGCAGCCGGCTCCATGATCCAGTCAAATATCGTGGCAATGGCCGCCCCCGTCAATGGCAGCAAAAGCAACCTGCCCACAGATCCATTCACGATGCTTGATTCCGCGGGAGCCAGATATTCCAGCAACTGACGAGCCATCCCCGCGGCAATAAAAACGGTGACAAACCAGTTCAATCCAATGAGATAGGGAACGCCTGCCCAGGAGGGACCCATAATTTTTCCGTAGGCATAGTTTCCAAAAAGAATACCTGTTTGAACACCGATCATTTCAGTGAACATGCCGGTAAAAAAAGCCAACACCATGAAGATGTAATATGTACTATCCCGTTTGGGCTGGTTCAGGTGGAGGAGGATCCACATCAGCAATAAATTGATGGGGGTCTTGGAAGAAAACCAGACCGGATCGCCCCAAACCATGCCAATAAGGCCTGCCACATGCACGACAAATGCGATCGCGACAGACCGGAAAAACAGATGATTACGTATGGATGTTCCCCCCTCAATGGAGGCATGTATGGATGGATACATCATCTTTATAACAATCCATGACGCGTGAATGTTCAAGGTGCGGGCTGCATGGAACGGATCCATTCGCGAACCAGGGCAACAGCCGTGGGATCCGCCTGACTTCTGCCCAGTTCCGGCATCATGACACCCGGATCGGTGGATTCCATCCGATGCAAGAGAATACTGGCCTCCGGCCTTCCGGGCTCAATGTCATGCACAAGTCCGGCGGACGCGCGACCGGCCGCCACCGGTGATTTCCGAATCCCCAGGTGGAGGGGATCAGATTCTTTCACTCCGAGGAAAAGTCCGGATGTAGAGGCGGGTCCCTCGGGATTATGACAGTGCGCACAATTGATATCCAGCCAGAGCCTGGCCCGTTGATCCAATGTTCCGCTGGATGGATCGTTCCAGACAATGGCCGCAGGTCGGTGTTCACCGGCTGGCAGACCGGTCAGAAAACCCAGCGCAGCCCAGGTTTCCAACTGGGAAGGTCCTGCCCCCCCCTTTTGCAACGGACCACTCAATTGTCGGGCGGAGGGCCCGATCGGGCGCAACACCTCCGAATAATTATGGCAGCCCTTGCACTGGTTCATGTTGGGGACATAATACGGATGTTTTCGCTTCCTGCCATCCACATCAATATAAGATGCTTCGAGTGTCACACCTGCAACATCCAGCAAAGCTTCTGTCTGGTCTTCATTCCAAACATAAGGCAGCGCCTTCCAGCCGGAGGTTTCGCGAAGCAGGACGCGGGTCTCCATCAGCCTGCGACCCTTCTCCGGACGACGCATATCCTGCGAGTAATAAAACGTCTTGACAATCGCCGTTCCCACCGGGAAATCCAGCACGGCACTGTCATTATAGGGAACAGTGCCCCCGGACGGAAGCCGGATGAACCGGAGTTTCTCAGCGTTATCAGAAAACAATGCCGTGTTCAGGCGATAGGCCATCATGCCATTCGCCGGTTGCTGATCGGCAGGCTGGCCCGTGAAAAAACCATATTCGGATAGTTTCTGAAGTGGAGGGCGTTCCCGCTTCAAGGTAGCAGACAATATCGTCAGGCACACGCAAATCAACGATGCAGAGATCTTCCAGGTACGTCCTCTCATATCCATCACTTTTGTCCGGGAAGCATTACAGGCACCAGCGGGGTCGGAAGACAGGTGTATGGGGCCGCATCCCTGCTGATGTTCTTGAAGTCATGTTCGGCATCAATATTGGCGAATCCCGCCTGGCGATTCCCGGAGATGCAGATGCGATCCTCACCCGGATAGTTTCCATTGACAGGTTTCCGTTTCTCATCCAGGATGCCGTCGAAAATGATGTCCGGAACGTTTCGACCGAACTTTAGTTTGAACCGGTAAAGCTTACCCATGCGACCGCGCATGGTGGCTTTCCGGCGCTTTTTGACAAAATCGTTGTCATGCACCGAAATAGCCGTCGGATACGGATCGTAAGATTTGTCACGGATCTTGTTCTCGGTGATGTAATAACTATTGATGCTGGTGCCGACGGTCCTGTTTTCGTGTATCCGGTTGCGGAAGATCTCCACGTGATTGGCCGCCAGCAGGATGATACCTGTCCCCTGTGGCACCTTCCCAACAATATTTCCCTTGGGGGCAAAATTGGCGAGGTTGTTGGCCCGTACCAGGTTGTCGAAGACGCGGGTGTAACCGCCCCGCTTCACCTGCAGATCGGGCAGATCAAAAACGAGGATACCGCCTGTATTATTATAAGCCTCGTTATTATAGACATCGGCATGGGAGGAGTTCTCTATCTCGATACCGGCGACATTCTCAAAGGCCTTGCAACCCCGCACGATGATATTCCTGGACTGCCCGACATAAATGCCGGCATCCGAGGCGCCGCGGGCCACACAATCCTCGATCAATACATCACTGCATCTGACAGGATAGAGCCCGTAAGCACCGTTGCTCGACTTGGGTTTTCCGCTCCAGTCGGTGCGCACCCTCCGGAAGGTGATACCTTGCACGTTCATCGTTTTGACGGCATCACCCTTTGCATCCCGAACAGTGAGATCTTCGATGGTGATATGTTCCGCCGCCGACACGCGCAATCCTTCCGCACCGGTAGTTTGTCCGGCAAAATTCAGGATCGTACGATCTATGCCCGCCCCGCGAATCACCACACGTTTCTTGCCTTCCATCGAGAGGGTCGCATCGATGGAATAGACCCCTTCGGGAATGTTCACGGTATCTCCGTCCTCGACCAGGATCAGATCTGTCTGAATCTTCTTCCGGACATCAGTTTGGGCATGCAACTGCTGAACATGCGCCACGAGCATAAGTAATAGGACAATACGCATAATCATCGAAGTTATGGGGCGGATTTAATCTTTTGGATCATTACTTGATTTATGGCTTCCAAAGGCTGGCGGACGGCAACATATCAGCCACGATGCGGGCACTCTTCATGCATAGGGGAATACCTCCCCCCGGATGCACGCTGCCCCCAGTGAAAAACAGGCCTCGGAAAGCAGACCGCTGGTTGGGGTGCCGCAGAAATGCCGCCCATTTCGAATTCGAACTCGTCCCGTAGAGGGATCCCAGATACGAGTCTGTATGCTGTTCTATGCCCCTTGGCGTGAGGATATCCTCTGTTTCGATGTACGGCCGGATATCCCTGCCGAGCATACGTTCAAGTTTGACCAGGGTGTTTTCCCGAGCCTGTTTGACGGTGTCAGGATCCGACAAAACATCCCCGGCCGGAGCATTCAGCATCACGAACCAGTTTTCAGAACCCTCCGGAGCCTGTCCGGCCTCCATCTTGGAGGTAATGTTGATGTACACGGTCGGGTCCTGATATGTGCGCTTCAGTTCGAACAAATGACGAAATTCCGCCGCATAATCCCGGCTGAAAAAGATGTTGTGCAAATGCAATTCCGGAAAAGAGCGACCGATCCCCCAGTAAAAGATAAGCGCGCTGCTGCTGCGTTCGCGCTTCAGGACATTGGCCGCCCGTCGCTCGTCCTTTAACAGATCACGATATGTGTAGTAGACATCGACATTGCTCACGACGATGTCCGCGGGAAGAAATGCTCCCGAAGTATTTACCCCAGTCACCCGTCCCCCTTCTGTTCGAATGCCCTCTACTTTTTCGCCGAATCGGAACTCCACTCCTTTTTTCAACGCCAGCCGGTGCAGGGCCTCCACGATGGAGATCATGCCGCCCTCGGGATAGAAAGTGCCTTCGTTATGTTCCAGGTGCGGGATGAGGCTGAGCATCCCGGGTGCCTTGTATGGATTGCTCCCGTTGTACGTGGCGTATCGATTGAACAGCTGGACGGCTTCCGGTGATTTGAAACGATCCCGGTTGAAGCGATCCAGCGATCGGAATACATGCCCGAATCCCGTGCGTCTCATCGCCTTCAGCACACGGGGATGCAGCCAGGTGGATGCCTTGTGCAGAGAATGATCGAGGAAGATCCTGCCTACATCGTCATACATCCGTTCAGACTCGGCCAGGTACTGATGAACGCGTTCCCGATCCTCTCCGGTAACACGCTGCATTTCATCGGCGAATGCATGACGATCGGTGTATGCTTTGAGCCGCTTGCCGTTTTCGTAAATATAATGGCAGGAAACATCAACGCTGCGATAACGAAAATAATCCTGAATGGATTCGCCTGCCAGTTCGAAGAGTTCTTCCAGATTTGCAGGCTGCGTGAAGAGTGATGGCCCCGTGTCGAAACGATATCCGTTCCGCTCTATCATTCCGAGTTTACCACCGGGCGCTTCATTCTTTTCAAGCACCGTTACCTCATAGCCCTTGCATGCCAGCCGAATGGCAGAGGCTAATCCTCCGATACCACTGCCGATGACGATTACCCGGGGCATGTATTTGATATGTATTGTTGGAGATTGAAGGTTCAGGCCCTGGATGCCATGAATTCCTCCAGTTTGGGGAAGGCTATACGAAACCAGGCTGTGTACTTTTCGGGATGGTCGACAAGGTCGGCACGGATTTCATCCATGCTTAAGTAACAGACATCACAAACCTCTTCCGGAACGGGTTGGATATCCCCGTCATAGCTTCCCGTCAGCACATGGTCGAATTCATATTCGGTAAGTCCGTTGTCGAACGGAGCATTATATGTGAAGGAAAAGGCGGGTACTAAAGGGGCCACAAAACCCAGTTCTTCCTGCAATCGGCGGGTGGCGGCTGCTTCGACAGACTCTCCCGGACGCGGGTGACTGCAGCAGGCGTTTGTCCACAGACCTCCGCTGTGATACTTGGTCAGCGCCCGTCGCTGCAGGAGCATTTCTCCACTGGCATTGAAGATGAACACACTGAAGGCACGGTGCAGCAGTGCCTGCCGGTGGGCCTCCATCTTTTCCATGGTCCCGACTTCCTCATCGAATTCGTTCACAAGCACCACCGAGTCTGTCATCATCTTTGAAGTTTATGATCCGATCATTCACTTCGCTTCAACAAAGGACTCGACCTTTTGTGCGTAATCCCGGGCTTGTTTTTTTACCATGAAATTCAGACCGTGCGAACAGAGGGCGGTGATGGCCACGGACAGGGTGAGGCCATACCAGAAATTAAGTTCCGGTCGTTTAGACCGCAGATAAAACGTGAGCAGTGCGGCGGCGGCAAACAGTCCGATCTCTGCGAGTCGATATAGCGCAATATCGTCCAATACCTTTTTGATGCGGGGAAGTTCTTTTTCCTTGGTGTGAGCAGACTTCGATTCAAAGGCCAGAACATTCGTAGCCATGAGTTCATCAGCCCGGCCATGCAGGGTGCGACCCTGGGTCAGGAAGAGAATACCCAGCAGTAATAACGGGATCGAAAAACCCTTGAGCAGGTCTGTCTTCTGTACAAAATAAAGATAAAGGGCGATGGCGATGGCCAGGATAGAAAAGACAATGAAGATCAGTCCGATCTGTTTCTCCGCAGCGAAATAGCGTTCGAATTCTGTTCTGGACAGCATGTGACAGTTGGTTTGGCAGGTGTAAAAGGGAGATTCCCCATCAAGATAAGGCTTGTCACCGACATGGCGAAAGCTAAATCACCTGAGCACTGACAGCCGTTCTTTTGACACATCGGCAAAGATGGCACTACTTCATCTCCAACGCCGAGATGAAGCCGGGATCCAGCGGATCGATGGCAGGACCGAAATAACCGGCCAGCCTGCCTTCTTCATCGATCAGATATTTGGTGAAATTCCAGACCGGCGCACGATTGTTCCAGCCATTCTGACCCGGGTCCGAAAGCCATTTGAACACCCGATCCTGCGCGGTGCCCTTCACCACCGACACCTTCTCCGACAGCGGGAAGGTTACGCCGTAGTTCCGCTGGCAGAAAGCTGCGATCTGCTCATTGCCGGCCTTCTCCTGTTCCTTGAAATCATTGGCCGGGAATCCGATCACCACCAGCTTATCCGGATATCTTTCCTGCAAGGCCTGAAGCGAGGCGTACTGTCCGGTATAGCCGCAATCACTGGCGGTATTTACCAGCAGGATCTTTTTACCCCGGAATTTTTCCAGCGTGCAACTGTCTCCATTGATCAGGTTGATCCTGAGATCAAAAAGACTGGCCGGTGGTGTGACGGGCTTGTCAGGCCTGGCTGTCACCCCGTTGGGACCGGCCTTTTTCGTCACCCGGGCCAGCATCGGATAGAT
>CAJBZC010000213.1 GCA_903959965.1 uncultured bacterium | reverse complement strand
TGATCTCTGAAACTGTCAGTTCGTCTGATGAGCGTCCGTGCAAGATCACCTTACGTGCGTAATCGCGTTCTGTGAAGAGTCCGAGGTAACGTTCATGGACCATTACGACAACGGAACCTATATTTCTTTCTGCCATCAATCGTAATGCATCAAGCACGAATGCGTCAGGGGCTATGGTTACATTTGAAAAACCCTTGCGCTTGAAAATATCCGATACTTTTTTCATGGCCATCAGGTGTTTCACTCAATTTAATCTGTTGGAGGGGTTTTTCCAAAAAACATGACAAAAGTCATCTGACATTCCACCTATCGAATGCGAGGATCGACCCAAGCATAAAGCAGGTCCGAAAGAATGTTCACCAGCACGAAAATGGCGGAGGTCATCAGTACGCTTCCCATGAGTACTGGATAATCTAGTTTTTCGAGGGCATCAACGGTCAATTTCCCAATGCCTTTCCACCCGAAGATGAATTCTACGAAAAAGGCGCCTGCAAGCAATTCGGCGAACCATCCTGTAATGGCTGTGATCACTGGATTGAGGGCATTCGGCAATGCGTGTCTTAGGAGTATGGTGTTTTGATTTAATCCTTTGGCCCGCGCCGTTCGAATGAAATCTTGTGAAAGTATATCGAGCATGGAACTTCTGGTCAGTTGGGTTATGATGGCCAAGGGTCTTATCCCCAGGGTTAGAGCAGGCAGGATAAGGTTTTGAAAACTAATCTTGTTGCCATCAAAGGGAGAGAGTTCAAAAAGACTTCCGGTCATGGATAGTCCTGTGTAGGCATGGAGAACAAAGCCAAAAAAGTAGGCAATGACAATCCCCATAAAGAAAGAGGGCGCTGAAATACCGGCGATACTGGCAAGGATGGCAGAGCGGTCGATCCATGTATTATGATTGACCGCGGCGAAGACTCCCAGGGGGATGCCAAGCAGTATCGCCAGCAACATGGAAGCTGTGGCGAGCAGGATTGTACCAGACAAGGCATCTGTCAAAAGGGATGTGACATCTTGTTTACTCTGATATGACCTTCTTAGATAGGGCACTTTCAATCCAATGCTTGTTTCTCCGCCCAGGAAGATGCCATTCAGCTCTTTTTCACGAATATCTGTCCGGGTGTGAATGCAAATCGGTGACAAGTCATTGACATAACGCAATAATTGCACTGTGCGTGATTGATCCAGTCCCAGTTCTTTTCTGATGTTCGCCAGTGTCGCCGCATCTCCTGTTTGTCCCATGACAAGTCTGGCAGGATCCCCGAATCCCTGAAACAGAAAGAATACCACAAATATGACCCCCATCATCACCATGGTGCCATATGCCATTTTTCGGAGCAGATACCGAATGAACCTACCTGTCATGATTTTATGGTCGATAAGGTAATCAATCGATCAGCTCTATGGCCTTATCCACTTCCGCATAGGACCATTTTCCTTCGATCGTCCCCATATTTAAGAGATAAACGGTAGGATTTGCCCTTGCTGCGGTTTTTATGGCAACGTCATCCCCCTTGAGTACGATGACATCATTCCAATTCAACCGATTCAGTTGCTCTGTGAGGCGACTTGCATCAGAAGAGATCCACATGAAGGGGATGTTCAGGGTTTTGCATCTTGATCTCAGTTTCCTGAGTTCAATTTCCCATGTCCAGAGTCGGGTATCATCATCCAATGCTCTTGAAAATACGATCACAGATTTTCCTGCCTGTTGAAGGACGGCGGTGGTGGTATCGGTTCCCGACATGGTTTGAATGACAAAATCCTTGATGGGGGGCGTAGCATTTCCAATTCTCACCACTTTATCGTAGCGTTTGATAAACCGGTAGGTTGAATCATTGAAATCAATGGGGAAATGATCGGCATCGAATTCTACTTCCTTTCCGGCATTTTCGTAGACAAAGGTGATGACAGTGCTATCTGGGATGGCACCGGCAGGGATTTTCATTTTTTCAGAAATATTATTTCCCTGTTTGAACGGAAGACAATCAACGAGGGGGAGATAACGGAGCACGTAAAATTGAATTCCGAGTGTAATCGCAGCAGCCGCACTAAGGAATCCGATGGATTTCGTATTTCCAAATAGCGGGTAAATATTGCGTCGATTCTTTACCAGCAAGAGAATCAAAATGGTCAGAATAATGTCTTTCAGGAAAGATTGTTGTGCTGTCAGAGGTATGCAATCTCCAAAGCATCCGCAGGCCCTTATTTTACCGGACAGTACCGCATATCCTGTAAGAAAAGTGAAAAACAGGGTGAGCGACAACAATAGCCAGCTGAACAGGGAGAACTGCCATCCGAGCAAGAGGGCTGCTCCAGCAATGATCTCGAAAGTGATCATCAGAATGGAGAGCAGGAGTGTATAGTCGTTGAATGAATGCCAACCCCAAACCTCAAAAAACTCCTGCATTTTGTAACTGAGTCCCAAAGGATCATTGGCCTTGATCAACCCACT
>CAJBZC010000212.1 GCA_903959965.1 uncultured bacterium | reverse complement strand
CAATTTCAGATGCAATGGAATCTGACGGAGGATGGAATGCTGTGGATCATGAGTGAGCGATCTGTTGATCAAATTGGTTGTATACATACCTGCCAGGGACTTGAAGTGGATTACATCGGAGTCATCATAGGGGATGACTTGGTCAATAGGAACGGTAGCTGGGTTTGCCGGCCGGAAAAGCGTGATAGACATGATAAAAGTATCCATGGTATCAAGCAACTTATGAAAAAGGATCCTGCACATGGACAGGCCATGGCTGATCTGATCATAAAAAATACATATAGGACGCTGATGACGCGTGGAATGAAAGGTTGCCTTGTTTTCAGTACGGATCAGGAAACGAGGGAGTACCTAATGTCATTAAAAGTAAAATAAACCCTCACCGAACCCGCTTCCACAGATCACCCGCCACACTCCTCACCGCCACCGGCATGTCCGACTCCTTATAGATCCACTCCAGATAATCCGGATGATCAGCCACCGGCTTGCCGAAATACTTTCCGAAATTGAATACCACCCGACCCTCGCGGTTGATCTTGAACTTGGTGTCATATCCCACGAAACCCTCGCCCACAAAGGCGTCCAGTGCAGAAATCCCTCCGGGAAGATCGGGGTAGCGCTGTAACTGTGCCTTGAAGACCGCCAACGTCGCCTCAACATCCGCTTTGGCGGAATGGGCGTTAGTAACCTCCATGTCGCAGTAGAATTTGGCTGCACCCGAGAGATCGCGACGTTCCATGCGCTGGAAGATCACATAAGGATCGATCACCCGGGTATCACGCACACGAATGGGATACCGGCGAAGGCGATGGAATTCCTCGATCAGAAGCGGCACATCAAAACGGCGGACATTGTATCCTGCCAGGTCGCAGTCCGAGAAGAAATCCTCCAGTTCATTGACTAGGTTTGCAAATCCTGGCTTGTCAGCCACCATCTCATCCGTGATGCCATGCACTTCCGTTGCCTCCGGCGGAATGGGCATGCCCGGGTTGAAGAACCGGTGCATCTCTGAAGTTGAGCCGTCAGGGTGGTATTTAATGGCGTACAATTCAATGATGCGGTCGCGGACATCGACACCTGTGGTTTCCAGGTCAAAGAAGATCAGGGGACGTTCTAATCGGGGCAGCATGAGCAAGGGGTGTATTGAAAACGAGCAAGTAGAACAAATTAACAAACTTCCCGCCAATTCTTATCTCATTCATTCCTTCGCGCCGAAATCGTAATTTTGCATATCCCCCATTATGCACATCGAACGTATCATCACCCACGACGGATCCTTCCACGCAGACGAGGTCATGGCCATCGCCCTGATCTTCGAGCACCTGGGAGAACGACCCGTGTCCCGCACCCGGCAGATCTCCGACGCCGAGTTTGAGGATCCTGCCCTCTGGGTGATCGACGTGGGCCGGCGTTTCGACCCCGCCAGCGCCTGTTTCGACCATCATCAGGATGCATCCCTGGCCGCCTCCTGTTGCCTGATGGCAGATCACCTCCGGCAGGCCGGGATCATGACTCCAGCCCTTCACGAGGAGATGGGATCGATGTTACACGTGATATCCGATATGGACTGCCATGGCAATGGAGATTACAATGGGATACAGTTCAGCTGGGTGATACGGATGCTCGGGAATCTCGAAGATGGTTTCGATCGCGCCATCGAACTCTCCCGTTGCGTGATCCGGGCCGCCCGACAGACCGTCGCCGACCAGGCTGCCTCCAAAAGTATCTGGGATGCAGGCGTCGACATCGCCCCGCGCGCCCGTTGCTGCAACGATTACCCCGTGCTGTGGAAACGCTATGCCTCCCATAACTTGCTGATATATCCCGACAAGGATATGTGGTATGTCGTCACGTACGACAGTCGGATCCTCCCGCTCGAATCCACCGGTCGGGAACGTTTCATGCACAATTCCCGCTTCACCGCTGGTTTCGAGACCCGCGAAGCCGCTGAAGATTGCGCCCGCGCCACCCTGGCAGCGGCTGAGAAGCAGTTGCCCCGGTCATCCTGACCATCCCCTCACTCAAATTGCAATCGCGCATCAATGATGCCGAGTCCGTTCTCGATCCGCTTTGATAGTGATGGATCCTCAGCCTTTCGTCTGTTCAACACCTCCCTCAGTTGATGGCATACATCAGGCAACGCTGGCCGATCCTCCAGTATTTCCAGGATCTCCAGCCGACAGAGCCAGTCATTCGGATGGTTTGCCTGCAATCCGTCAATGACCTTAATCAATGAATCTGAAGAAAGTTCCTGTTCCCGAACCTGCCTTACCCGACGAAATAATGACTGATAATCGAGATCACTTGGCGTGTACTCCGGCCGGTCTGTGTGCTGTTCAGACACCGTCAGTGATGCCACATCAACCTCCCTGTCGGCCGTGCCGCCGAACACCGAAACAATGTCATCACCTACCGCCATATCGTACACGCCCCAGTCGGGGGAGAAAAGCAGCTGTCCTTGTCCATCCAGCACTGTGCAGTACTGGAAGGTCAGCAGCAGCAGATGTCCATCGCGAAGTATGGAATCGGTGAGCACTCCTTCGACAATTACACCGGATGCGAAACGCAGCGTCATCAGTTGTCCTGGCGTTATGTCGAGTGACAGTAAATCCGTTTCCAATAATGCCAGTGGACCGACCGGGGATCCGTAGCCATGATGATGATGATCGGCACCATGCCCCGGCAGCGCTACATCCTGATAAGACAAAACAGTCGGTCCCTGGGTTCTAACATACACCACCCGGCCATTTTGGTCAGTCAGCATGTCTGAAAATAAACCGCTCAGTTGCAGGCCCGAACTGAACACCGCCGTGCAGACCGTCTGCGCATCTATCGCTTGTTGTAGTCCTTTCGCACCGCCTGTTCTCCATGCCATTCCGGCCTCGAAGGTCTCCAGTACATCCAGCAGGTGTTCGAATGTGGGTGTGACAAAGAGTTGCGGTTGGGGCTTTGTGATGTCGTATGACTGATGAATGGCGCCTATAGAATACGGGATCTTACGCACGTCCGGGCCCATGCACCACTGGCTTTCACCAATGGACGACAGCAGCCCTGCACCGAAGATCTTGGGATGCTCCACAGATCCGATCAGTCCGTATTCGACCGTCCACCATTGAAGCCGGCTCAACAGCGCCATCTCCGACGGCTTGCCCATATTCTCCTGCAGATATGCTACGCGATCCTCTGCTTCCTGCAGTGCCTGCGGCTCGGGGTGGGGGAGTTCTTTGAGGATCGATAGGGCGCGGATGGCTTCATAAAGCGCCTGATCCTGAAGGGAAAATATAGCGCGGGTGCCGATTTCACCGAGTCGGCTCAGGCATCGGTTGTAGGCCGTATCGCTGATGATGGGTGCATGACCGGCGGATTCATGAATGATATCAGGTGCCGAAGTATATTCTATGTGATCGAGTTGTCGGATATCGGCAGCGATCACTAGTACCCGAAAGGCCTGGTATTCCATGAAGGCAGCGGGCGGGATGAAGCCGTCCACCGTCACCGCCCCCCAGCCGATGCCGGCCAGTGCGTCATTGATCTCCTGCATCGAGGGGATGCGTTCGATCGTCAGTCCGGCGTGCTTCAATCCCGGTATGTAGGGATAGTAGGCGGCATCTTTCAGGTAGCTGTAGTTCTGCCGCATGACGTACCGCCACACTGCGTGGTCCACGGGTGTGTACCGATCGTAGGGCTGGGGTACGATGTACCGGCGCAGGCGGTTCGGGAGGGCCGCTACCTGATGGTTTCCGTAGGTTTCGATGGGTAGGTGCTCCATATCATCTAGTTTTCACTACATAAAACTAACAAACGTTAGTTTTATTGGGGGGGTGTATGCAGGAACTGCATGGAACGAACCATAATCACCGTCTTCGGGGCAATCTTATCGGGACAAAAAAAATCCGCCCCTCAGGAGCGGATCTTTCAAACACTAAATTCCCTCTCTTATCCCTTCCGGGTGAACTTATACGGAAACACCTTACCCGATGCCCACTGCGCCACATAGAGATTATCATCGCTGTCCACCATCACATCGTGCGGGTGTTCGAATAACTTCTCAGCCTGCGCCAGCGGCTTCAACTTGCCGTTCTCATAGACCGGCTCGGTACCACCGATGTTCGATACCACGCGGCTGTTCTCGTCGAGGATGGTCACGAAACCCGATTTTTCGTTGTTGATCACGGGCGAGCGCAGTACGGCTGCATAAAGATGCTTGCCGCGGATCACGGGTCGGCAGACACAGGCGCCGGGTACCGGGATCACTCCCTGCAATTCCCCGGAGAAACTGAAACGCTTGAAGCAATT
>CAJBZC010000211.1 GCA_903959965.1 uncultured bacterium | reverse complement strand
TCTCTTTTCTCTGCGCTTACATTCAAATGAAAAAGATAAATATAAAAGAGCTGACACCGATGCGCCGCCAGCAATGGCTGCAACACGCCATCGCCCCACGCCCCATCGGCATGGTCTCTACCATCGATGCCGAAGGCCGCCCAAACCTCAGCCCATTCTCCTTCTTTAATATCTTCTCCTCCACACCGCCTATCCTCGTCTTCTCACCGGCCCGCCGGGTGCGCGACAACACCACCAAACACACCCTCGATAACGTCCTCACTGTACCCGAAGCCGTCATCCACATCGTCGATGAAGCCATCGTCCACCGAACCTCGCTCTCCAGCTGCGAGTACCCCACGGGCGTCGATGAATTCACCATGGCTGGCTTCACACCAATCCCTTCATTATACGTCAGACCACCGCGCGTTGCCGAAAGCAAAGTGCAAATGGAATGCCGCGTGCTCGAAGTAAAACCCCTCGGACAAGAAGGCGGTGCCGGCAATCTCGTCATCTGCGAAATAGTCGCCATGCACATAGACGAATCCATCCTGAATGATGCAGGAGACATGATCGATCCGCACAAGCTGCAACTAGTCGCCCGCCTCGGAGGCGACTGGTACTGCCGGGTCAATGAAGCCTCGCTCTTCGAAGTGGAAAAACCCAACCAGCAACTCGGCATCGGATTCCCGGGGCTTCCGGCAGATATTCGTGACAGCCGCGTGCTCACCGGCGAACAACTCGCCCGACTAGCCAATGTTACCCGCATTCCCGATACCATCGCTTCCTTCGAAGACGCCCACGTTCGACAGATCGTTCAGTATTTCTCCAACAATCCGGAAGAAATGGAAATCGAACTGCACAAACATGCCGGCAAGATGATAAATGAAGGTCGTATTGGAGATGCCTGGCAGGTACTCCTCTATGCAACCGCCATTTAGGATTACCTTTGCCAAAATTTTTCGGTCCACATGCAGTCGTCACATCTGAGCGAACAGGAGATCATACGCCGCGAGAAACGCATCGCCCTCGAAGAACTGGGCATCGACCCATATCCCGCCCCCATCTTCCCCGTCAACAGTTCCGCCACCGCCATCCGCGAAGGATACAAGGGAGAAGAGAACAAAGACGCCTTCGCCTCCGTGTGCCTGGCCGGACGCATCATGAGCATCCGCGATATGGGCAAGGCCTGCTTCGCCGTGCTACAGGACAGCACAGGAAGGATCCAGATCTATGTGCGCCGCGACGATATCTGCCCGGGCGAAGACAAGACATTGTACGATAAGGTCTGGAAACACCTCACCGATATCGGCGATATATGCGGTATCAAGGGATTCGTGTTCACCACCAAGACCGGAGAGACCTCCGTTCATGTTCAGGAACTTACCCTGCTGACCAAATCGCTCAAACCCCTGCCTATTGTCAAGGAAAAAGAAGGCGAAACCTTCGATGCTGTTACCGATCCCGAATTCCGATACAGGCAACGGTACGCAGACCTGATCGTCAATCCCCAGGTGAAGGAGACCTTCCTCAAAAGGACCAAATTCATCAACGCCATCCGAAACTTCCTCAACGATCAGGGCGCCATTGAAGTGGATACGCCCGTCCTGCAAAGCATCCCCGGTGGCGCAGCCGCCCGCCCGTTCATCACACACCATAATGCGCTGGACATCCCGATGTACATGCGGATCGCCAACGAACTCTACCTCAAACGCCTGATCGTCGGCGGGTTCGACTGGGTCTATGAATTCTCACGCAACTTCAGAAATGAAGGGATGGATCGCACCCACAACCCCGAATTCACCGTCCTCGAGTTCTATGTCGCCTACAAAGACTACCACTGGATGATGGATACGACAGAACAACTGCTCGAACAGGCTACCAGAGCCGTCACGGGCGGAACAGTCGTGGAAGTAGATGGCAAACAGATCGACCTCAAAGCCCCCTATCGCCGGGTGACGATGTTTGAAGCCATCAAGGAACATACAGGCATCGATATTACCGGCATGAACGAAGATCAAGTTCGTGATGTATGCAAACAATTGCATATCCCGGTGGACAATACCATGGGCAAGGGAAAACTGATCGACGAGCTCTTCAGTGAGAAATGCGAACATCATTTCATCCAGCCTACGTTCATCACCGACTATCCCGTCGAGATGAGCCCGCTGACCAAGAAACACCGCGACAAACCCGGGCTCGTCGAGCGCTTCGAATTGATGATCAACGGCAAGGAAGTAGCCAATGCCTACACCGAGCTGAATGATCCGGTCGACCAGCGCGCACGCTTCGAAGAACAGGTAAAACTAATGGAACGCGGGGATGATGAAGCCATGTTCATCGATCACGACTTCCTCAGGGCACTGGAATATGGCATGCCACCCACCGCCGGCATAGGCTTCGGCATCGACCGGCTATGTATGCTACTCACCGGACAGCCCTCCATCCAGGATGTACTGCTATTCCCGATGATGCGCCCAGAAGCCTGAAAACCAGCGGAGTCAAGGCTTTCAGAAATGATAGAACAAACCCGTTGACAAGGTAGAGTTATTGATGCCGCCATTGGGTATATAAATACCCGCGTTGCTGATATGCCTATAGCCCGGCCGGATATCCACGACCAGTTGTCGCGTAAACTGAAACGCATATCCAACAAACAAAGCACTGGAGAAAATTGGTCCGGAAGTCTGTCGATGGGTCTCCTTTAACAAGAAATGTGGGCCACTGGAAACGCCCGCATAGAAAGCCCCACGACGACCTTCAACATGCCGCTCGATGATCAAACCCATATTCAATCCACATTCAAAGCCTCGTTGGTCAACCGGATCATTATCGTTCACATTGAATCGAGTGAACACGATATGCGGCTGAGCCAGGCCGTGCACACCCCAGTTGCCCTTCTTCAACAAGATATATTGATACTCTCCGGCCAGGGTGGTGGTAAGATATGTATATCGGACATCCAGCAGTGACTGACCTCCGGTGGCAACCAGGAAACCAGCCCAATGATCCCCTCTTTGTCGCTCAAATCGATGTTGACCGAACAATGATCCTTCAGACCAGAACGAAAGCAGCATAACAATGCATACGGCCATTGATCGGATGGACAACTTCATCATAAAGCCAATATAACATGAACCGGGATTATCCGGCCTTGGAATATCCACGACTCACCAGATAATATACCTGAAGGAGGGACATCAGCAGCAACATCGCCACGAATTGATGGGCCACACCCAGCCATAATAGTACACTGGCAACGTCTGAATAAGTAACCGTAAGTACACCGAGTAGAACCTGAACGATCACCAGCACCAGCGGCAGATGACGTACCCCACTGAAACGAGAACTGCCTTCGATATCCGCAGATCGAAAAAACATAAATACTACGAAGCCAGCGGTGAGATATCCCAATCCCCGGTGAATGAACTGAACGGCGAAAGGGTTATCGGTCAGAAAACAACCGAAACCATTACCCGTCATCCCTTCCGGGATCCAATGTCCATTCATGTCAGGCCAGGTCGGCGCAAAGCTCCCGGCATGAAGTCCGGCCATGAAAGCCCCATACACAAGTTGAAAGAAGAGCAACACCAGCACTGCTCGCCATCCATTTTTTAAGGATGGTTGATATAAGCGTTCCTGCGCGGGAATGGTAAGCCTGAAAGCAAACCACAAAGTGTAGGCCAACAATATCAGAGCAGCCATGAAGTGTATCGCCAGGCGGATATGACTCACTCGCACATCCTCCTCATTCAATCCACTTTTTACCATGATCCATCCAAGTCCACCCTGTAAACCACCGAGGAGAAAGAGTATGATCATTGGCACCACCATCTCCCGGGCGATCATGCGCTTCCAGATGAACCAAAGAAATGGGAATAGAAATACCAATCCGATCAGACGAGCCCATACCCTGTGGAACCATTCCCAGAAATAGATGAACTTGAAATCCGACAAAGTGAAATCAAAATTAATATGCTTGAACTGCCCGATCTGCTGATATTGTTGAAATGCAGCCTGCCAGTCAGCCTCATTCATCGGAGGCATGGCACCT
>CAJBZC010000210.1 GCA_903959965.1 uncultured bacterium | reverse complement strand
TGATCCGATACACGGTTCTTTAAGGTGATCTGCAACATTCGGTCTGCCCAACCGGAACGCAGGATCAATTCCACCGGGCCGGTACCATTATCCAATCCATACTTCACTGCATTCTCTACCAGGGGTTGGAGTATCAAAGCAGGCAGCCTGCCGGCTTCAGTTCCGGGTGTCATCTCCAGCGATAGCTTCAGTCGATCTCCGAAGCGGCATTTTTCGATCAAGAGATATCTTTCCATCTGCCTGATCTCTTCCTCCAAAGAAGTCCATGGTTGATCTCCCAGCCGCAGTGTTCCCCGGAGGAAATCTGCGAGCTGTATGGTCATCTGCCTTGCCATGGGAGCATCCTTACCGATCAATGTATGAATGCTGTTCAAGCTGTTGAATAAAAAATGGGGATTGAGTTGCGCACGTAAATGCAAGAGTTCTGCTTCCTTCAGCCTCCGCTCGGATTCACGCCGTTGCCATTCATCCGCCTGGCGAAGCAGTCCATCGTTCCACACAATATTAACGAGGGTGATACCGACCAGAAAGATCAATCCGGATAAACCGCGAATGACCTGCGCTGCGGATGTCCTGCTGGCATCTCCACTCGTTGTCCCCATACCGGGTACCTCCGCGATCCCTTCCAGTGACACCATCCATCCGATCCAGATCGACAATAGCAAAACTGACATCCGTAGCAATCGCTTGCGAGCCGGCAGGTAAAACCTGGTGATCGTAACCAGCATCAATGCCGCACCCAATAGCAGTCCGTTATGTGCCAGTCCCTGCTTCCATGCCGGGTCAAATGGCATGCCCGAGAGCATCAGCAGCCACACGTGAATGGCTGTCCACGCCAGCCAGATGGCGACAAAAATAAGCCGCTGGCTGGTGCCGTAAAGAAACGGAGTGGACGGCGGAAGTGACACAGGATGATGCATGTGGTGAAGATTCAAACTCAGAACGACCGGATCTCCAGTCCGCCCATCAGGCTCGTACCTTCTATGATCAGCCTGCGGTTGGGGTCGATCAGTTCAGGGCGGATGTTTCGCTTGTCATCCACGCCACCGAGGATCGCTACCATCCTGCTCTGCACATCCCAGTGCGCCGGGACGATTAGTTTGGTGCCACCCATGATATTGATGATCTCGATCCTGGTAATGCCCTGAATATCGGCATAAGCCAGGTTGATCTCCGCGCCACCCATGATGGCGGTGACCTCCCCGCCCTTGAAGTGTTTGGTGACGATGCTGCGTTTTACCCCGCCAAAAACGGCCGTGGCCTCCAGCCAATCCTCTTCCGAAGCCGAAGAAGCATCCGATACGATCGACAGGTTGTTGACTTCGTTTGGATCATCTGCCGGTGCTTTTTGCCGGGCTTTGCGCCACCAGGTATAACGATCACCTGTGGTCATGATGATCACCCCCACCACGATCATGCCGACCGGCCAGATTAGGCGACGGATGCTTAGATCGGGCAACAAATCGTCCAGTAAAAAGACCAATCCCAAGACGATCAGAATGGCCCAGGTGTGATCGCGAAATCGATTGCTGATGCCCACATACAACCCGATCAGGATCAGAATGGTCTCCCAGCCGAACAACCATTCCGGCAGACCGACATTCAGGCGTTTCAACAAATAACCTATGCCCGCAAGGATAAAAAAAAGTCCGAATAATTGCTGTCTGGAAAACCCCCTTTTACTTGATCCGGGAGGATTGGTTTGCATGTCTTGAGTACTCATGATACCTGAAATTTTGATGTTTAGCCCGCCAATCCACTTCAGTCAGGAAGCACATCAACGGAATCTAAAACGA
>CAJBZC010000209.1 GCA_903959965.1 uncultured bacterium | reverse complement strand
GCTTCGATAATCCTTCATAATGCTGTTGCGACAGGATCTCCGTTGGTGCCATCAGACAACTCTGGTAGCCGTTGTCCGCGGCCATTAACATGGTCAGGAGGGCGACGATCGTTTTTCCGCTGCCCACATCCCCCTGCAATAACCGGTTCATCTGCCGGCCCGCAGCCGTATCCCGGCGGATCTCCTTCATCACACGTTTCTGCGCTCCGGTGAGTTGAAAGGGCAGATGCTGCTCGTAGAATTCATTGAACCAGGGACCTACTTTTAAAAAAGGAACGCCCCTGGAATATCGGTGCCGATTGGCACGCAACATGCCCATCCGGAGTTGAGCGATGAAGAACTCTTCGAATTTCAACCGCTCCATCGCCCGGTCGCAGGCGGTCTGCGATGCCGGAAAATGTATGTCACGATAGGCCTCCCAACGGGATGGCAATCCCATCAGCTGCAACAGACCCGGCGGAAGATTCTCCGGGATGTCACGCTCTGAGATCAATTGGAAGAGGTTGAACGTCAACTTGCCTATCTGCCGGCCCGTAAGCCCCCTGACCTTCAATTTTTCGGTGGAGGGATATACCGGCTCCATGAAATTCCGGCCATCCTGACCTTCGGGTTGCACCGCTTCGATCTCCGGATGTGTGATCTGCGGACGGCCAAGGAAGAAGGCCGGCTTTCCGTACACCATGTACACCTGACCCGGCACCAGGAATTTCTGCATCCACCCGATCCCCTGAAACCAGGTGAGTTCCAGCATTCCGGTGCGGTCCCTCAACTGCGCAGTGAGTCGGCGTCCTCTTTTCTCTCCCGTGGTGTCGATCTCGGTAATCACGCCCTGCAGGAGGATCGTGTCGGTGGAGGGATTTATCTCTGCAATTGTTCGGATCCTTGTCTTATCAACATATCGATAGGGGATGTGATCCAGCAACTGCCCGAAGGTGAGGATCCCGAGTTCCTTTTTCAGGAGATCGGCCCTTAACGGACCCACGCCCTTCAGGTACTCAATCGGATTGGACAATATGGGCGCGAGGGATGCGATGTTTTTTCAGACAAAAATAAGCATTGCAAACGCGCCTCCGATGATTGGTTGCATCATCGGAGGCGCGTGGCAGGGTTATTTCTTCAGGACCACGGGGGCGATACGCGTCTTGCGACCGGCGGTGACGGCGACGTTATTAATGGTGGTATCGATGTAGCCGTTATTGGCATCGAATACGAGCTTATAATTGCCCCCGTCCAGGCCACGGATGCAGTAGTTGCCGCGCTTGTCGGGGATGGCGGTGGCCGTATCGGTGCTTCCATAGGCGGTGACCACTACACGGGCATCCGCGGGGGTGACAGATCCTTCCAGACCTCCGAAATGGCGATCGTTGAAAGGCTTGAGCACAGGACGCAGGTAGAACTGGCCATTCTGTTCCACGATGGAGCGACTCACGTCGAAATCGACCCAGACCTTGCTGCTGTCGGCACTTTTATCCAGTTCCTTGCTGTGTACATGCACATAAATAAAGTTCTGCAGGTCAGGAGCCATCACAACGGGATAGCTCACGCCGTTCTTGACGACCGTGACGCTGCTGACGCCCATGCGGATCTTGCGGATGGTGCCGGTGACGGTACCGGTGGCCAGCAGGGTGTCCACGCCGTTGCGCAGGGTGAGCAGATCATAGCTTCCGGGTTTGAAACTGAGCGTCTGCCAGAAGCCGAAGGCATCCTTTCGACTGCGGTGATCATCTCCGTGATGGTCGAAGGCTTCGGGGCGGCGGCCGTGTCGATCATCCTTGCAAGTGGCCTTGCCGGTATCGATCTTGGCTTCGACGGTGGTGATGTTCACAAGCACCTGGTCATAGTCGGCCGGATGATCGGTCAGGTATACCTTTAGTGCCGTTGTTTCATTGTGTTGGACATCGCCTTTCTGGCATGCGATAATTGCAAAGGCGGCTGCAGCCACTGCAAAGCTGCCCGTCATCAGGGATCTCAGATTCTTCTTCATGATCGTTTGATTTAAGATGTTTTCGATTTGTTTTGGAATGTCTTCAGCGCGCTTTCTGACATGATTGACTCACGTTGGATCGGAAGGGTTG
>CAJBZC010000208.1 GCA_903959965.1 uncultured bacterium | reverse complement strand
TGTCCGTAATTTCTTTGAATGAAGAAGCATACACTTTTGGCGCCTCCAATGGAACATGAGGGGCGAAATATCCGAGAGAGAGGAAGAAAGGATGATCCTTATTTTTCCGGATGAAGGCAAGTGCTGCTTTTGTCTGCACGTCAATCCGATACCCGTTATTATTTATCAGAACCGGATGGTCTTTGAGATCATTCCCATCCAGATCAAAGGAAGCTGCATAATTGCGCATGGCACCACAGAAATACTGGCTAAAGCCTCTTTTCCCGGGAAGATTTTTATCCGTGATGCGCACACCATCGCCCCACAGGATTTCATTGGCAGGAATTGTTTTGGGGTCTGTTCCATTTCCGGGTCCTGAAGCGACATGCCATTTACCAACGAGTCCTGTGATATACCCAAGCGATTGCATCCGATCACCTATGGTCGACTCTGAGATCGGCAAAGGACCGTCATCATTGGATTCCATACCAAACCTGTTAGGATACCTTCCTGTCAACAGCCCTGCCCTGGAAGGGACACAAACCGGGGCACAGGAGTATCCTGAGGTAAAACGTACACCCGAGATGGCAAGGCTGTCGAGAAATGGTGTCTTCACATCCTTTCGGACGCCATGACAACCAAGGTCGGCCCAACCCATATCGTCTGCCACGATGACAATGATATTAGGTTTTGACTGAGCCTTGGATGTAATAGGTTGATAAAATAATGCCAGCCACAATAAGGCACAAATTCTTAATTGCATCAGTATGATTGTTAATGGGATTTAGAAACTGCCGGTAATGTCGGTATCGTATCTTGATGTTCCGGACTTCCGGGCGAGAAGGCTTTTCTTATCGCATCAAGATAGATGAATCCCTCGCTTATGGTCGGGAAAATGTGATGCCCTTCCGCATATTCATTCCAGTTATCGAGCATCAGCATCCCCTGCAGAAGTGGCTCGGGAAGTGAGTTCCCTTCTGCATACTTCCGGATACGCATCAACAATGTATGGTAGTCATCCTTAGAAAGTCTCCAGCTGCCCTTGTAGTAGGCATTACCCCATGGAGCAGAGTCCCAGCCGACAGAGGCTGTGGGGATCGAAGGGAGGCCTGTAACTTTCGAGAGGCTGTGCCACGCTGATTCCTGCAATCGTATGATGCTATCCGCTGAAGGAATTCCTTTTTGCATGCCGGGAGTGAAACTCGGCCAATGATAAGACACTGCATAGTCAAGACCTATGCCTTTGTAGATGGGTGACAGATCCTGCGCATCAGATCCGTGATACTCTCCTAAGATTACGACTCCAGCAAACCCGGCTTTACGGCACTCAGAACGAAGAAAGGAAATCGCCACTCGGGCCTGTTCCTCTCCTCCCAGATCCTTAACGAAGTTCTCCGGGCGGTATAGAGTGAATACAGGCTTGTTCCCCACAAGATGATAATTCGGCTGCTTGAAATGTTCCTTTATCCAGTAGGGAACAAGATTGCGCCTGAAGTCACGAAGATTTTTAATCCCTGCCATGGATGACCCCGTTTCGTGAACATACATGATTGAATACCGGATCATATCAGCATAACGTGCTTTCCTCAATCCGGCAGTCCAGTGTCCGTATAGTTCTTTCAAACGACGCTTCCCTTCATTTGTCTTTTCGCGATACCAACAAACATTAAAAAGTCGAATACCATGTTCTACCGCGAATTTGATTTCTGCATCTACCACGACCGGGTCACCTTCAGCATACCAGCCCAAGACCGGTTTTCGATCCGGATATGCCTTCAGTTTGTCCCAATGCGACTGCGGCAGATTGGTATCCCATAGGGGGCACATGAAAGCTACGGGCTGCAAGCCGGGGGTTTCAACTGGTACAGGCCTTGTAACAGGATACGAACTATCCTTCATGGCAGCTTTAGATGGGCGGGCTATTACCAACAGGATCAATAGAAATGTTAATCGAAGGATGGGTATGTACATGAGCGTTATCTCGTTTTCTTAAAATCTTTTCAATGCTTTAGAGATTGTCATCCCCGTCGATTAGCACCCGGTGTACCTACAAAAAAGAAATCCCTTACGCTTTTGCTGAT
>CAJBZC010000207.1 GCA_903959965.1 uncultured bacterium | reverse complement strand
TGCCAGATGATTAAAAAATTCTGCAGGATCCTCCCCCATGAAATAGATATGTACCAGGTAAAATCCAATGAGAGACAGTATGAAAGGAGGTTCAAGTCGAGTCAAACGACGATAATAATAATCCTTAAGATTTATAGACTTTTCGCCGATCATCATAGACTTAATGAATGGAATGGCCAGAACCATTCCGCTTATTGAAAAGAAGACCTTGACACCCAGATCAAGTCTAATGATCCACCATGCCGGCGTGAAGGTGTTTCTGTCGCCACCCAGCATACTCATGGCAAGGTCATCCAGCCCCAATGCACGCGCATAGGCTGTGTTGATGTGATATCCGATCACCGTGATGATGGCGAAGAACCTGAGTCCATCAATTTCGGGAATGAAGGATGTGGACTGTGTTTTTCGCTGAAAAATTCTTGTCAGCATAACTCCTCTATTCTTAAGGTTGGGTTCTTTTACTGAACATCCGTATCAGGAAATGGCTGGAGAGATCTTTGATATGATCAGTTGTGGTTTACCTGAAGCGGATGGAGGAATCTGATTTCGTTCAATGAACTCTATCTCAAAGGGTTCCCTGATGTTTTCATTTAATTTCTCTCGAACCCTGTCCAGTAATTGTTCATGATAACCATCTCCGGGTACGAATTCAATCTTGATTCCACTTAGTTTTTCCTGTGTTATTCTAAATTGACTGATTTCTGGTATATGTTCAAATATGCCGGTAAAGGAATGCACCACAAGCACTTTACCTCCGGGAGTACGAACAAGATCCGTATCCCTGCCGATTACCTTTTCGATGATGGGATAATCATGAGAACGTTTGGCAGGATATTGTTCCCTTGGTAACATCCTGGCCAGATCGCCAATCCTGTAACGTATCAAAGGCATGGCAAAGGCATTAAGACTTGTCACAATGACGTGCCCCATCTCTCCTTCCGGAACCTCGTTTCCTTCATCATCGACCAGTTCAACATAAACATTCTGATTCATCAGGTACATATGATCAAGGTCCTTCTGTGCACCCATCATCAGACCTTCAGCTGATCCGTATGTCTCATGTACTTTGGTGTTGAATACCTTTTCTATCTGTCTGCGGTAATGCGGGAAAAGTTTATCACCCCATGAAATGGCGGTTTTAAACTGAATGCGTTCCCCCATTTTCTCCGCGAATTGTGCAAGCACATACAAGGAGGATGCATATCCCGCCAATACCGGATCTTTCTTGCTTTTTACCCAATCGAATGCTTTTCTGACATGTTCTTCGCTGTGACTGAAGGCCTGCAGATAGTATGTGTTCAGGAGTTTGTCCTTAATGCCCTTAATGAGTTTTCTATTGGGAGTAATTCCGGTTTGAAGAATGGGATCTCCCATGCGAAATCCAGCCCATTCCCACCACATAAGTTGTGTGGCTCTGTGTTGGGACTGTTCCATTTTTGTCCAGTACACTATACTTTGAAAGCCGGATGTTCCGCTACTGCATTCGCGGGAAAGACCATGTACGGGCATGGTCAGCATCCTGCTTGTTTCCTCCCTGAGAATTTGCTTGGTAAGTATGGGAAATCTTTTGAGATATGTAACAGGATTTTCGTGTTCGGGAATATTGAGATCCCGATAATATGGAGATTTTTTGGCTGCATGGCAAAGTACCTTCATGAGCCTCTCATGTTGTATTCGCTGATCCCCGTTCATTTTCCTAAGCTTTCTCAGCTCACTCATCATGGAACCACCGATCATCGTATCTCCCATCGGAAGTACGAGGTGTTCCAGCAACATGTTTCGAATTGGGTTCATATGATCAAATGATATGGTTCAGATTATCTTGCAGTACTTTATTAGTATCAAAAGCTGGAGCCCTTTCATGACAATTACTACTCATCATTTTCCAGCATTCACGATTGACCATGACATCCAGCATGGCATCCGCTAAAGCTTTCGGGTCTTGAACCGGAATAAGCCTTCCAGTTTTACCATCTTCGATCACTTCTCCATTCATGTTCCAATCCGTGGCGATCACAGGAATCCCGCAGATGAATGCGTCCAGGATTGCTCCCGGAAATCCCTCTCCTATCCAAAAGGTCGGGAAGAGCATCGCATGGTATGTCGACATGATCTCGTAACTAGCTTCAGGTTGATTTGAAAAATCAAGATAACCCTTGTATTGGCAGCCCTCATGTTTGTGGAGATTACTGTTGAAATTATCAACATACCCCTTTTCAACAGGTCCAAAAAAATGGACTACGAAATCTCGCAGGAAAGTCGATAATCTGGGATCTGACAAGGCCTGAAAGATCGTATCAACTCCTTTTTGCGATACAATCCTTGAAACGAATATGAATTTTGTCTTACCATCATCATATCTTTCCAAGCTACCCCTGCATCTGTCTACCGTCTTAAAGTTGGGAACAACATGTACAGGTGCGACTATGCCATATTCCCGGAGTTTTTTTCGCATGCTTTCCCCTTCAACGACCAGTGACATTAGGGATTGGTATGCCCTCGCTTTGTATCTGCCATCTGCCAATGCCTTTGGCAGGTAGCCTCCTATGACGAAGTAGATTGTCTTCCGAAGCCGCGACTTGAAGAATCGAAAACTATCGAGCAACCTGAAGACCGAGGCGCTGGATGCAGAGATCAGTATCCTGTCGTATGGCACTACCAGCATATGGATCACGAGACGAATCAAAGTGACCGGCTCGCGGCTCCATTGTTTGGTATCGATTACATTCACCCGAAAATGTTCATCGAGATAATCCAGCAGCATCTGGTTTTTATATTCCTCTCCATTCGCGGGTGGAGCATTTCGGTTGACTGCCCCTACAAACAACAATTTCATACTCATGCGCGCTTGGGCTCAGGTTTACTCAAACTCATTGCACATACTGACAACAGAAAAGGTGTTACGAACGTACGCATGGCAGAGTGAAAAGAAGATATGAAAGCCAGCATATACAAGGCGAATATTACATCACTGCTTGGAATCCGATTTCGTCGCATCCAGATTTTCCACCCGATATAGATCAAAATGATAAAATAGATCAGCCCAAGCAAACCATGTTCGGCCAGTAGTCTTGAAATCTCGATGTGCGGTGTAATATAAAATAAATCACCGGCTGGATATTTCATACGTAAGTATGGAGACGCACCGATGCCACTGCCGAACAATGGAAATTCCTTCCAAACTTGCAGATCTTCTTCAATGATGCCTGACCGACCGGAAGTCATTCTGTTCAGGTCTTTTTCAGCGTATCCTCCTGCGGTACCCTCCGTTTCTCCCTGATATCGTTGGGTCAGTTT
>CAJBZC010000206.1 GCA_903959965.1 uncultured bacterium | reverse complement strand
CGGGGTTCCCGCAGGTATTTGCTCCGTCATCCCAGATCAGTTGCATGGGAGACCATGTACTGCCGCCATCATCAGATCGGCGCACAACAAGATCGATGTCATCCGCATCCCCGCAGTGGTTCCTGCGTGCTTCTGCAAAGGCGAGCAAAGTACCCTTGACCGTTTTCACGATCGCTGGTATTCGGAAACACTTATATCCGTTGTCGCCTGCCTTATATAAATAACTCAAGTCATTCGATTGCGCCTGAAGGATAACGCACGTCAATAGAAGCGAAAAGGAAAGTATTAAACATAGCAGCTTTTTCATGTCGTTTAATTGATGTTATAATGTGGAAAAACTTAGATCATGTTCCTAGATTTCTAACCCTTAATATCGGCAGCAGCCCTGAGCTCATCGGCAAGCTTTTGCTGATAGGTCATTTTGGCCACCGTATCCTCCTGGGCGCGCTTCGCATAGTAAATAAAACCAAGCGCTCGCCTGGTGCGGGATGTCGATCGATTCCCATCTGCTCTATGGATGGTGAGCGCATGATGTACTAACAAGTCTCCGGGGGATGTCCTGAAGAATACTTCCTGAGCATGATCTTCCGGACGACCGTAGTCCGTCATGCCCTGTGAGAATCCGAGCACTCCTGTCCGACCATGTGAGCGCATCCCTTTTCTATGCGACCCCCTCACATACCTTACACATCCATTTTCCTCATCCACCGTTTCAAGACCGAGCCACATAGTCACAGCCTCATTGGGCTCAAGCATGAAATAGTAGCCATCCTGATGTGGAGGTGTGGGCTGACCTATCCGGGGAGGCTTGTTGAAGTACTGCATGTTGCGACCGACCACCCGGTCGTTCAACAAGAGTGCTGCCAAGGCTTCGAACCGACTGCCAAACATCATATCATAAAAGTATGTATGATGATCATACAGAGACTGGATCTGCTTCAATGTGGAGGGATCATCCCTGTCCTCATAGAATGCCTGTTCGGGCGGCATCGATGGCACTTTATCTAAAATTAGGGTATCCAGCCTATTGATCGCGGCACCGACTTCTGATCCAGAAAGAAATCCGGGGATGTATAGAAATCCATCACGTTGAAAACTCGCCTGCCATTTTGAAGATGTTGCACCATCAAAAAAATCGCTCATATGATTTTAGTTTTATATGAGAGGAAAGATTCCCCCACCCATTTGATCGATGTTGGGTTTAAGATCGATGGACAGGCGGGATGACACGTGATGCAAACCAGCCAATCATAACAGTACCGAGTACTCCGAATACCGGATAGAGAAAGAAGTTGATTTGTGGGCTTCTCTGAACGAAGTACAAAGCAATGCAAGTCAAGATAAAACCAGTGGCAATACCCCGGGCATGCGTTGATGGCAGAAATATACCTGCAGCGAAGATGCCTGCCAACGCCCCCCCGAACAATCCAATGATCTTGAGATATTGATCAAAAATGGATGCATTGTTCACCTGCACGAGGTAGACTGCAATCAAACTACCGGAAAGTCCGAGTACCAAGGTCATGAATCTGGCAAAGCGCAGCCGCTGCTTGTCGGAGGACTCCGGTTTCCATGATCTGTAAAAATCAGTGGTCACCACCGTAGAGATGGAATGCATGCTGGAACTGATGGTGGCCATCGTCGCAGCAAACAATCCAGCGATCACTAAGCCCGACAAACCTGCAGGCAACTGCTGGGCGATATACCAGGGGAACACATCATCGTTTCGGCCGTGAGGATCCATCGCCGCTGGTTCCTGCCTGAAGAAGACCCAGAGCGCCGTCCCTACACAGAAAAAAATCAAAGTAGCAGGAATGGCCATCAAGGCGTTGGTATAGATAGATTTTCTTGCTTCACCTTCTGTGGGTGTGGTCAGGTATCGCTGTACCACTACCTGATCGGATGTGTAGGTTACCAAATTGGTCAGGAAGGCCCCGGATAATACCACCCAGAGTGCAGGTTCCGCCATTGACCAGCCTGGATGGACAATATCGATCTTGTTATAGGCCATAGCCGTATCAAAGAGGCCTGGGAAGCCTCCGTCGGTACTGGCAGCAATGAAGAGCAAGCTCGCCAGTGCCCCTCCCAGGAGTACAAAAACCTGAACGACCTCCGTCCATACAACGGCTTCGATCCCACCGGAGATACTGTAAGCCGTAGTGATGAAAGTGGTCAATCCAATGCACAGGTACATATCAATACCAGTGACGGTGCTCAGTACAAGGGCCGGCAAATAGATCACTACACCTAAACGACTGACCTGGAAGATGGTGAACGTCAAACTCCCCAGAAGTCTGACATTCCGGTCATAACGGGTCTGCAAATATTCATATACGCTGGTGATGCCCAACCGACGAAAATATGGCAGATAAAAATGTGCCACGATGGGTGCCACCACCAAGATCATGACATTATTGAAGATGAATACCCAATTAGAGGCATACGCTTTGGCAGGGATTGCGATGAATGTCAGCGCGCTGAGCTTGGAACCGAAGATGCTAAGACCTGCCGCCCACCAGGGGATCCGGCGGCCTCCCAGGAAAAAATCTCCGGTTGTCTGCTTCATGCGCCGGGATACAAACACGCTGATACCAGTAATGATTGTGAAGTAGGCGATGATAATTGTCCAGTCGAGCCCGCCGAATTTCCCGGCTGTCCTTTGTGGACT
>CAJBZC010000205.1 GCA_903959965.1 uncultured bacterium | reverse complement strand
TCGGCATCGATGGTAGAGACCATGCCGATGGGGCGTGGGGCGATGGCGTGTTGCAGCCATTGCTGGCGGCGCATCGGTGTCAGCTCTTTTATATTTATCTTTTTCATTTGAATGTAAGCGCAGAGAAAAGAGAAAAGGAGTTACGCAGAGAAATTATTGATGATCCGATGAAAACCATCCTTTAAAAGTGGCACATTGAAATTCACTAGATATCCAAGTCTTTTATCTGCAACTTTTAAGTATGTGATTAATTGGAATTTATGAATGGGTAAAAGTGCTTCAACCGATTTTAATTCAATAATTATTTGATTCTCGACAACGAGATCTGCGACGTAAGCTTTTCCTAGCATTTCTCCTTTATATGATAATTCAAAAGGTACATTATGATCAACATTCAACTCACGAATGTTAAGTTCTTTAATCAAAGCTTTCGCATAAGCAGATTCAAGAAGACCGGCTCCTAAGGCTTTATGAACAGAAATACAAGCATCCAAAATAATCGAACCGATTGCATTTAATCTTATTAATTCATTCTCTCTGCGGAACTCCTTTTCTCTTTTCTCTGCGCTCGAATTCATGCATCAAAGATGCTTTTTCTTCAAAAGCGATAGATCGTTTTTTTCTCTTTCCATGATGTTTTTTAACATACCGAGCTGATCTATTTCGAGTTCGACGATGTCGCCTTCCTGCAGCCACTGATCCTGGTGTGCGGGGTTGTTGAGCCGTCCGCTGCCGTTGAGTTCCAGGAAGCAGCCGGTGCCAACGGTGCCGCTCCCGATGATATCGCCGGGGTAGAGGTTTACACCATAGGATGCACGTTCGATCAGTTCTGCGAAGGTCCAGTCCATTTGGGCGAGGTTGCCTCTGCTTACTTCGATGCCGTTCACGCGGCAGGTCATATCGAGGTTCCAGCTTTTGCCGGTATGTCTTGCCGGTGGAGGTGTTTCAAACGGGGTGAGTTCGTCGAGTGTAACGAGCCAGGGCCCAATAGCAGTGGCGAAGTCCTTGCCTTTGGCAGGGCCGAGGTTCAAGAGCATTTCTTCCATCTGCAGGGTACGGGCGCTGAGGTCGTTCATGATCATCAATCCTCCGATGTATTGGTCAGCATCTTCGGCAGGTATGTTTCTTCCTGAACGGCAGATCACGATAGCTGCTTCGAGTTCGAAGTCGAGTTTTTCGAAGTGATCAGGCATGCAACTGACAGGGCCAGGACCTACGATGCCATGATGATTGGTGAAATAAAAAATGGGGTATTGATCGAATTCAGGGATCATGGGTACACCACGATTCCTCCTTGCTGTTTCCACGTGTTGACGGAAGGCGTAGCCGTCTCTGCAGCTAGTGGGGAAGGGGACTGGGGCAAGAATTTGGAGGAAATCAGGCGAGGAACCCTGAGTGGCATTGATCTGGCCATTTCTGATGGCATTCACACAGGCCTGGGCTACCGGGAAGTAATCATCCCAATAGTTGAGGAGCATGCCCATGGAGGATGGGAGTTCCGGATGCAGGCGATCCGTGTCGTAGTATTTTCCATCAATCAGGATGGCCAGTTGTTCATGGCCGTCTCTCAGGTATGTAAACAGTTTCATGCAATCGTTGGGTTGGTCTGAAAAACAATGTGAAAGAAGAATTGGTTCGTATTACCACCTTTCATTATCAGGGATATCAGCATCATTGGCTGTCTTGCGAAAGGTCTCACGGGCGGCGGCTTTTTCGCGTTGTCTGCTCTGTATCATTTTGGCGATGATGATTCCGGCATCCTGATCTGGATGTTCACGAAGGAGGCGACGTAACTGTGCTTCGTCAATGTCGATCCGATAGAGCAATGTCAGTAGCCTGCTGAAATCGGTTGATATCAGATCATTAACTCTTGAAGCAAGCATATCAGTGAGGTTTTCCTCGGAGACATTGTCGGGCAGGTCTGTCAGCAGGGATTCCATGGCGTAAATATGAGCAATAATTTGAACTTTGAAGATGGGGAGGCATTCTGGTAATCCTCATTTAACATCTTTGCCATATGTCTGAATTATTCAACAAAGCGTTATGGCTTCCTGATCAGGCGCTGATTACAGGATCCAATCTTAGCAGATACATGCAATGGTTGACGGAACAGAATATTGTTACGGTGAACGATTACGATGCATTATATGCATGGTCGGTCTCTGATCCAGCATCCTTCTGGTCTTCCATTTCCCGATATTTTCGCATTTGTTTCCATCATGTTTCGGGTCAGGTTCTTCGGTTACCCGAGACGGGTATGATCGGTGTCAAATGGTTTGAGGGTTCAACTTTGAGTTATGCGGAGCATGTTTTCAGAAATCGTGATGATGAGCGACCGGCCATTATATTTTCTTCTGAATCGGGCGAATCTGCAGAGATATCATGGCAGTTGCTTGAGGTACAGGTGGCTGCAGTGGCTGCGTGGATGAGATCACGTGGAGTGGGTATGGGTGACCGGGTTGTTTCGTTGTTGCCGAATATTCCGGAGACTGTGGTTGCTTTTCTTGCGGCGAATAGTCTTGGTGCGATATGGTGCAGTTGTTCGCCTGATTTCGGTGTGGATGCCATCCGTGACCGGATTGGACAGGTGGAGCCTAAACTGCTGATCCTGAGCGACGGATACCATTATGGCGGAAAGGTATTTGATCGATCTGCGGAATGGGATCGACTGCTGGATGATTTGCCTTCTATCAGGGATATTGTGATGGTCGATCTGATATCTTCTTCATTTCGGTTACACGGAACCGTTAGTTGGGCAGATATTTTGATTCACACTGCGGGTACTCTTTGTTTTGAGGCTGTGCCTTTTGATCATCCGATCTGGATCTTATTTTCATCCGGAACGACGGGCAAACCCAAGGCTATTGCGCATCCCACAGGAGGCATTTTGCTTGAACATTTGAAGGCATTGGTCATTCATCAGGATGTTCGACCCGGCGACCGATATTTCTGGTATTCCACCACCGGATGGATGATGTGGAATTATGCATTGTCTTCGTTGCTCACAGGTGCCACGCTTGTGTTATACGATGGATCGGTCGGCTATCCTGATCTTGGTTTATTGTGGAGGTTGGCCAAACAACACCGAATCAATCATTTCGGTGGCGGTGCGGCCTTTTTTATCGCCTGCATGAAGGCGGGATTATCATTTGATTCCCAGTCTTTCCCAGATATGCGCACCATTGGATCGACCGGTTCTCCTTTGCCACCAGAAGTGTATGAATGGATATATGCATCCGTAAAGCAGGATGTGTGGCTTATTTCGCTCAGCGGTGGTACGGATGTTTGCACTGCCTTTGTCGGCGGCTGTCCGCACCGGCCTGTGTATGCCGGTGAGATACAGTGCCGCATGCTCGGCGCTTATGTTGAGGCTTTTGATCCGACGGGAAAACCGGTCAGAGGAGAAGCCGGAGAAATGGTCATCCTCAAACCTATGCCCAGCATGCCTGTATGCTTCTGGGATGATCCGGATGATGAGCGTTACCGATCTTCATACTTCTCGGGATTTCATGGTGTATGGACGCATGGAGACTGGATCGAACTAACGGACAGGGATACCTTAAAAATAACGGGCAGGTCTGATGCGACGCTCAACAGAGACGGGGTGAGGATCGGCACTTCAGAACTTTATCGGACGCTTGAATCCATGAAGGAGGTATCGGACAGCCTTGTCGTTTGCCTCGATCGACCGGATGGCACACAGCATATGCCGTTGTTTGTCGTATTGACAGAGACAACAACATTGGATGAGGAATTGAAACAACGCATTCGTCGTGAACTGAGGATGCGTTGCAGCCCGCGTCATGTACCGGATGAGATCATTTCTGTTCCCTCCATTCCATATACCCTGAGTGGAAAAAAAACGGAGATGCCTGTTAAGCGCATTTTGATGGGTGCGGATCCTCAATTTGTGATCTCCAGGGATACGCTACGGGATCCCACGGCCCTGGATGTGTTCATAGACATTGCCAAAGGTACCGTTTAGAATTTTTCTTCCACGCCCAGGCTGAACAGTGCAAAATCGAATTTCACGGGGTCTTTCGGATCAATGAGCCTGAGTTGTTGTGTAAGTTCGACGGCAGCGGCCCAATCTGATTGTGGTCGCTGGAGGAGTCCGAGTTTACGGGCGACGCGGCTTACATGAAGGTCCAGCGGACAAATGAGTTGCGCTGGCCTGATCGATTTCCAGAGTCCGAAGTCTACTCCGGCTTTATCCCTGCGTACCATCCATCGGAGGTACATATTCAGTCTTTTGCAGGATGAGTGACGATCCGGCGTTGGGATATGTTTCTTTGTTCTATCCGGGGCATAGGATAGGGAGAAGAAATAATGGTGGAAACCCGCCAGGGCGTTATGTGTGTCCGGATCCCTTCTGTTCAAACGATGGCTGAAAGCACTTTCCAGGCTGATCTCTTCGGATTTGATCTCGCGTCCGTCAGGTGAAAGTTTGCCACTGAAGTGATGATGCAGGACATCGATAAAATAAAGGAGGTCGGTATCATTAAAGGTACGATGGACGAATCCGGTGAGGCGGCGCAGATCTTTCGGCTGGTGATGGAGGATGAAGTCGTAAGGTGCATCATCCATGCGTTTCATCAACTCAACTGATTTTTGGATGATGGTGGTGCGGTTGCCCCAGGCGAAGACGGCGGCAAAGAGTCCGGCTATTTCGATGTCCTGTCGTTTGTTGTAACGATGTGGGATGGAGACAGGATCTCGTTCGATAAAGGTGGGCCGGTTGTAATATTGAACCCTTTCCTTAAGTAGTGCATGGATCTGAGTGGTGGTCATATAAACGCGAAATCGTCCCCGCGGGGACGGCAGGGACGAAGTTCGCGCATTCATCTCAGGATTTCATTTCCTCGAAGGTGGTTTCCCCAATGGAGTTTTTCTGATGTTTCGTTTGACTGGTAGGAACACTGCAACCATTTGCTCCACATCCGGTGTTGGTAATGCCCATAAAGAGCAGGAAACCGCCGGCGAGGCTCATCAGGTTATCATGATTCAGGATCCCGTAGATCAGTGCTGCAATGCCCATGACGGTTCGGAAGATCCTGGATGCGTGCCAATCTGTCGTCAGTACTTTTTTCATCCTGTCAAATTTTATTTTCGAGGGAATCCCATGCACCTCCGTTGAAGCAGGTGATACCGGCGCCATCGAGCATCGACTTGGCCATGCCACTGCGATTCCCGGAACGGCAGCAGGTGATGATGGTCTTCCCTTTTTTCTTGAGTTCCGCCGTCTTACTCTGGATGGTATCGAGTGGGATGTTGATGGATCCCTTGATGTGTCCACTCTTGAATTCTCCGGGAGTGCGGACGTCCACGATCAGGGCGCCTTCCTTTACGAGTGCAGCGAAATCCGTAGGAGGAGCGGAGGTAAACAGTTTGTTCAGAAAATTTATCATGTTATTTTTTTTACAGGTTGATCAATGAGCTACAGCATTTCCACGACCGATCCACTCATTCATACTCGCGGAATAGTTCATCAGGTTGGTGTAACCTTCTTTAGCGAGCAGTGAGTAACCGATGGTAGCGCGGTCGCCGCCCTGGCAAAGCACTACTACTTTTTTGGCTCGATCCACCTTATCGAGGTTTGATGGGAGGGTGCCGACGAAGACATGGTCTGCACCTGGAATGTGTCCGCTCTTATATTCGGTAGCTCCACGCAGGTCTACGATCTGAATGTTTTCCTCCTGCATGACGGATTTCAGGGTGTCAATGTCGATTACATTCACAGTGGCCAGATCTCCAACCGATGCCTTGTAATCTTCCACGGAGGGGAGGTAGCCGAGTACGTTATCCAGTCCGATCCGCATGAGTTTGCGGGTAAGATCTTCCATTTGAGCTTCTGGCGCGAGGATCATGAACGGTTCGTCGTAGGAGACGAGCCATCCGGCCCAGGTGGCAAATGAGTTGTTGCCCTGGATATTGATGCTGCCCGGAATGTGCCCGGCTGCGAATTCGGTTTTGACCCTGGCATCGATCAGTTTGACGCCCTTGGCCATGGCCTCTTTTACCTCATCTGCGCTCAGGCGTTTCTGCTTCGGTACTTCCGTGAGCAGGGGCCTGTCGACCTTGTTGAGTTTTTTCATCATGGCGAAGTACTTCGGAGGCTCGGGTTGATCTTCCAGCAGGAAGCGGGTGAAGCCATCTTCGTCGTTATGGAAGCGGAAGGCCCAGTTGCGGATCTTTTCATATCCTACGGTAGAGCTGGGGACGGCACCCAGGGCCTTTCCGCAGGCGGAACCGGCGCCGTGGCCAGGCCATACCTGGATGTGATCGGGGAGGTTCGCAAATCTATTGATGGACTGGTACATCTGGTGTGCGCCCTTGTCTTGGGTGCCTTTCATACCGGCGGCCTTTTCGAGGAGGTCGGGGCGTCCGATATCGCCTACGAAAACGAAGTCACCGGTGAAGAACATAACAGGTTCGGGGCTTGCTGGCGTGTCGGTCAGTAGGAAACTGATGCTTTCGGGCGTGTGTCCGGGTGTATGCATCACTTCCATTTTCAGGTTACCTACCATGAAAGTGTCGCCATCCTTCAGTCCGATGTGGTCGAATTCGTATTCCCATCCTTCACCGCCTTCGTCGGAGAGGTAGAGTTTGCCACCGGTGAGCGCGGCGAGTTCACGCGCTCCGGAGAGGAAATCGGCATGGATATGCGTTTCCATGATATGCGTGATCCGCATGTTATTCTGTTTGGCGATCTCCAGGTAGGTGTCGACATCGCGTTTGGGGTCGATGACCGCGGCCACGCCGGCCTTCTGGCATCCGATGAAATAGCTTGCCTGTGCCAGGGACTTGTCGTAGATGTGTTGGAAAAACATGCTTAGTGATTTTTATGGTGTACGATCTGTTTGCGAATGTGGGTACAAAATTGTGCATTCATTTTGGCAAGCTGCGTGATTAATATCACGTTTCTCGGAAGGGTCCTGTTTACCTTGCAGCAGATCATCTGACAATATAAATCATAAAGAATCATGAAAGAGTTCTGGGATCAGCGATATGCGGCGGAGTCCTATGCCTATGGTGAGTCACCCAACGTATGGTTCAGATCCAGGCTGGAAGGATTGAAGCCCGGTCGTATCCTGTTGCCGGCCGATGGCGAGGGCCGGAATGGTGTATTTGCCGCCACGTTGGGCTGGGAGGTTGTCAGTTTTGACATCAGTGAGGAAGGCCGGGTAAAGGCGCTGCGTCTGGCAGAAAAAAGGGGTGTAGCGATTGACTATCACATCACTTCCATGGATGGTTTCACGGCAGAAGCGGACTCTTTTGATGTGATTGCGCTGATCTATGCCCATTTTCCCGCCAGGGTCCGTCGCGATTGGCATCGACGGTTGGAGGGTTTTCTGAAGCCGGGTGGGCAGGTACTGTTGGAGGCATTTAGTATGTCACATTTGCCATATATAGTGGCTGATCCAAAGATCGGTGGTCCCCGGGATCCCGAGATGTTATATCGAGTAACAGATATCGTGCTTGATTTTGCAGGATGTAGGCCTATCGTTCAGGAGGAGTGTGAAGTCAGCCTGGCAGAAGGGGACTTTCATATCGGCACAGGCCATGTGGTGCGGTATATAGGAGAAAAAAACTGATCAACCTGCGCCTGACATTCAAGTACCATTGATTCGAATGAATGACGGTATTCCAATAACTTTATGAAAGTTTATCATCACTCATCCAGGAATCGGGTTTACATGATGTTATCCCATTCCTATTTGATGAGCGTATCACTGGCATGTCTATCCTGAATATGAAGCGGTTTCTGATCGTATGTTTTTATTGCTTGATTGGCTTGAGTGTTAAGGCTCAGGAGATTGGTTCATTTCTTCCCGCTGAAAAAGCGGTCATCGAATTAATGGCCCGTGATACCTCTTCGGCGCTTGTCGCGGTCATGCCCATGAAATATCGATTTGGCATTCGTGACTTACCGTTTGATCGCATATCGATATTGAAACTGGGCGGGAGGATACTTTTACTACCGGACGGACAGGATGCCGTATTTCAATGGAGGCCGGACTTGGGTAAACTGGTTCGCATCGACAGCAGTCGTTTTAGCGGGAGTAATTTTGGGATGATGCCGTTCGTCAGAAGAGGAGAACTGTGGCAGTTTGGCGGATATGGTTTCTGGAAATCCCGTGATATGTTCAGTCGATTTGATGAGGATTCGGGCCAATGGGGATTCGAATATTCAGACTCATCTGTTACCGGACATCTCACTTTATATTTTTACGATGCAGTGTCTGATGCATTTTACATGTGTGGGAGTTATAGAAACCGACCGCATGACATGCATCGAACGGAATTTATAGATGAGATGTACCGCTTTGATTTCAGCCAGCGAAAATGGTCAAAGCTGGGCAAGTTAGTATGGGTATCAAATGTTGTGGAATTATCCAATGCTCTTCCCTTGGGCAATACAACTGTGTTTGCTTCAGGAATGATTCATCTCATGGGTAGTCAGACCACCATGTTTGATTTCAGGCAAAATTTAAGTTTGAGAATTCGAGTCGGTTCTGATACTGCTTTGTTACGGATCGGAACCCAGTCAGCTCAATATGACAGGGCATGGGAGCAATCCATCATGATGGGGGATTCATTGGTGATTATTCAAGCCAATGAAAAAGAAGCGCGGGTTAGCCGCATTTTTTTAAATCCTTCTATGTTTGAATCCATGGGTCCGGTTTGGATTGATGTTGCTGAATTTGATGGTTTTCCATCAGATAAATGGAAGTATGTATGGGCATTTTCTGCTGTTTTGATAATAGCGGGAGGTTTGACTTTACAACGAAGAAGACCGAATGTGATGAGGTCTTTTTTTCGGTATCCCAAGGCTCAGGTTCATAGCGATTCAAAAACTCATGACGCTGCTGATTGGGTGATTTTCTGGAAGGGATTACGCTCGGGTCATCAGGTACTTCTTCGATATCTCGTGCTCGAAGGTGATCCCGTCAAAGGCGTGGATGCAGAAAAGGTCAATCATATTCTTGGGATATCGAGAAGGCCCGCAAGTCTTCAAAAGGTGCATCGTAATCGGGCGATCCAGTCAATAAACCAGGTGTACCAGCAGACATACAGAACAAAGACTCCATTGATCGATCGAATAAAGGAGCCTAGTGATCGACGTCAGACAAGATTCTGCATCTCCAAAGATCATTATCCGATGATTAGGAGTCATATTCAATCCTGATCATATTTATTATTCGGAATAATACCTGTTCGTATAGCACAAGTGATCTATTTCTCGAGGTAAATGGCTCGTCGGGTGGCGAACAAGGCATTTATTTGTACCATCAGCATGAAGTGGAGGTTTGAGTGATGTCATAGGCTTTATCAGTCAAATCAAACTGTTCTCTTTATTGTTCTGCCATGATCTTAATGCCCTCAGATGCCAATGTGATCCGAGGGCATTTTTGTTATCCCAATCTGCTGCTTTCAGTCGGGTGATGTTTATTGGTTCGGATTAACGGCTTTGTGTTTGATGTTCCTGAAAAAAAGATATCTATCGTAATCGTTTGTGAAAACATTTACGATAGTTTTTCATCATATGTCGCCTTCCTTGAGCATGAAGTACATGAAAATCAAGCATAATTTGTTCACGCCATTCATTCATTTAATGAATGGTCAGGATATGCTATGATCAATAAAGTGTCTTCACGTCATAAAGGGAAAGTATGCGATCGATAATCAGTCATGGTTCTTTTCTGATTCATTTTGTCACTTCCGCCAAGCGGATGGTTCAGGTGTTGTTAGTGCTGACAAGTTTGTATGTCGGGAATATCCGGGCGGCGATCATGTCGGATGGCGTTTCTGATGTCATGACAACAGGACAGTTGGTTTTCACCGGACGCCTGGTCAATGACAAGGGTGAGCCACTGGCCGGATGTACCATTACCGAAAAAGGGACTACGAATTCGGTGCAGTCGAAGTCGGACGGTACCTTCTCCATTGAAGTGGCTGGCCCGGCTTCTGTGTTGCAGATCTCTTACATTGGTTACGAGAGCAAGGATTTTGTTGTCGGGAACCTGAGTGGTTCAACGATCAGCTTGGCGCCGCTTTCATCCAGCCTGGACCAGGTAGTGGTGGTGGGCTATTCCAGTCAGAAGAAGGCAACGGTCACCGGTGCTATTTCTACTGTCAAGGGTTCCGATCTGGTCAAAGCGCCTGTTCCGAATTTGACGGCAGCCGTTGTGGGCAGGGTACCTGGTTTATTGTCTGTACAACGCAGTGGCCAGCCGGGCAATGATGAAACGACGTTGAGGATCAGGGGTATTGGTACATTGGATAATGGTAATGCGGCACCGTTGGTACTGGTGGATGGGGTGGAGCGTCCTTTTTCAAGGATAGATCCGAATGAGGTGGAATCCATCTCGGTGTTGAAGGATGCCGCATCGACGGCAGTTTATGGTATCCGTGGAGCTAATGGCGTGATCCTTGTCACTACGCTTAAAGGCAAAGAGGGCCCGGCCAAGATCAACTACACTGGCAATTATGCGCTTCAGGTACCTACTCGCTTGCCTCAGTTTCTGAATGGGTATGATTTTTCAGTTTTGCAATTGGAGGCTCAGTTGAATGATAATCCAACGGCCACGCCGATGTACACGGCAGCCGAATTGCAGAAATTCAAAGATGGTTCGGATCCCTTGTATTATCCTAGCGTTGACTGGCTGGATTTAATGATGCATAAGACCGCAGAGCAGCAACAACACAACGTTAATATTTCGGGTGGTACCAGCATTGCCAAATATTTTGTGTCGTTAGGTTATCTGGACCAACAGGGATTATGGAAGCAATTTGTCAAGGACTACAACAATAATGATCTGTATAAAAAAGTAAACTTCAGATCAAATCTGGATCTGGATATTTCAAAGTCCACGAAGGCAACCATACAGATCGGAGGGTTTTCGGCCAATAGAAGTTCACCGGGAGGCTCTCCATTTCTGGATATCCTGGCTGCAGCTACCAACGGCACGCCGGGATTATGGGAGGGAAAGTTAATGACCTTGACCCGCTCAAACGGTCGTAATGCACTGGGGACATTCTATGACGGTTTCGATCGTTATTCCAATAACGTCCTAAATCTGAATGTCGGGCTGCGTCAGAAATTTGATTTTATCCTGAAGGGTTTGTCAGGTCGGGTGATGGGAGCTTATGACAGCGAATATGGGCAAAGTCGTTCATTCTCCAGGAGTTTTGCGCGCTATGTGGCGGAGATGATTGATGTCAATGGAGATGGAGTACCTGATCCAATCCTCCGTCAGTCGGGTGAGGATGGGGTTTTGAATGATCCAACGGAGAGTTTTGGTCGTTCAAAGCGTGTGTATCTGGAGAGTGCCCTCGAGTATAACAACACATTTGGAAAACATGCCGTAACCGGTTTGATGTTGTACACCCAAAGAAAGCAGTTCTATCATTCGCTTTCTTATCCGGGTGTAGCCTTAGGATACCAGGATCTGGTAACGCGTTTCACTTATAACTATGATCAGAAATACCTGGTCGAGTTCAATATGGGCAGGAACGGTTCCGAGAACTTCCCCGTCAACAATCGTTTCGGGTGGTTTCCGGCTGTATCGGGTGGATGGGTGGTAACTAATGAGCCCTTTGTCAAGAAGGCCATTGGTGAAAACTTTCTTTCATACCTGAAGTTGAGGGCTTCTTACGGGGTGGTGGGAAATGACCGGATGGGATCCCTGCGCTTCATGTATTTTCCGGGTGAGTATCTAAGCGGGGGTGGAGCTGTATTTGGGGAGGATCCAGTCAGCAGATCAGGTTTAGTAGAAGGTAAGTTAGGTAACCCTAATGTGACCTGGGAGAAAGCACTGAAGCAGAATTATGCTGCTGAGTTTAAATTCTTCAATAACCGGTTGAATCTGAATGTAGATTATTTCCTGGAAGAACGATCCAATATTTTAACGGCTAGACGTACCGTCCCTATTCACGTAGCAGCTGTCTTGCAGGACGCCTATAATATTGGTCGAGTTGAAAATGGGGGCTATGAGATCGAGCTTGGATGGGCAGATAAGATCGGTAGTGCGAGCTATTGGATAAATGGTAATTATTCATTTGCCCGTAACAAGATCCTGTACATGGATGAGGCCTACAATACGTCTTTTCCCTTGTTGAATCAGACGGGGCAGCGCGTAGGTGAGGTATTTGGATATAAGTTCATGGGTTTCTTCAATAACCAGGATGACATCGTAAAATGGCCACGCCAGTTCAACATGAATCAGCGTCCTGGTGATGTTAAATATGCCGATATCACCGGTGACGGTATTGTTGATGTGAATGACAGAAGTCCGATCATGAATCCGTCATTCCCGGAGATCAACTATGGATTTTCCGGTGGTTTCAAGATCAAGGATCTTGATGTCAGTTTTCTCTTCCAGGGTGCAGCAAATATGAGTATGAGTTTGGGTTTCAATGCACTGCTGCCTTTCAGTGCCTATGGCTCAGCGATGGGTTTCATCAAGGATCGCTGGTATGCCGGTAGTCCCGACAACAATGCCAATGCCAAGATCCCCAGGTTGACGCTCAACTATGCGGATATGACCAATTATTATAACTCGTCTTTGTGGATCAGAGATGCTTCCTATCTGCGTCTGCGTAATGTGCAGATCGCTTATAACATCAAGGAGAATATCCTGAAGCGCGTAGGTATCAATTCAATGAGACTCATTGTCAGCGGACAGAATCTGTTCACCTGGGATACGCTCAAATTCATCGATCCGGAAAACATCGCCACTGGCTCCATGACATATCCGCAGTTGAAGGTGTTCAATTTTGGTCTGAATCTTCAGTTTTAAATTATTGCTATATGAAATCAATGTTCAGGATCATCACATATTTATTTATATTTATTTCTGTTGGATCTTTCCAGTCTTGCAGAAAATATCTGGAAATGCCTCCACAGACTTCTTTCAATGTCGATTCTGTTTTTTCGAGGTATCAAAATGCAGAGCGTCTAATCTTTGATCTGTATCAGTTTCAGGGTCGCGCACTGGCGACGGCCCTAAACTCTAAAATGGGCTTATCATCCGTTGCAACCATTACAGATGAAGCCATCTGCTTTACGGCTCAGAACGGATATACTTCGAATAATGTGTATGCCGGTAGTGTGAATTCCACCTGGTTTACGGTGAACGGAGCGAATGGAGAGGATGTGTACGATAACCACTGGCGTACGATCCGGAAGGCATTCATTTTGAAAGAGAATATCGACAGGGTTCCGGATGCGCCGGAAGATGTGAAGCGAAGGATCAAGGGTGAATGTGCAGCAGTGATCGCATTGGAATATTTCGAGATGTTTAAACGATACGGTGGCGTTCCGATCGTCAGGAAATCACTGAGTGAAGCAGAAGAGTTCATTATTCCAAGGGCACCGCTGGATTCTGTGTATAAGTATATCCTTGCGCTGTGTGACGAAGCGATCGCCAATCCTGATTTTCCTGCCCGGGTACCAGATGAAAAAGACTTCGGCCGGTTGTCCAAGGCCTTTGTATATGGCCTCAAGTCGCGCACCATGCTGTATGCAGCGAGTCCGTTGTTCAATACAGACAAGCCATACCAGGAGTTCGGAAAGAATAATAATTTGATCTGCTTCATGCGGACGGATAAAAATCTGTGGGCTCAGGCAGCCAAGGCAGCTAGTGATGCCATCACCTATTGTGAACAGAATGGTTATGGTATCGTCAAGACTTTCGGCGCAGCCAGAAACTATAAAGTGGCCTGCGAAGATCTCCCCAGAGCCGGAAATACTGAAGTCATCTACGGTACATTCCAGGGCATCAATCAATCTAAACTATACTGGCTTGGACGTGGTACCAATGTGGGCGGTTATGCCGCCACTGAGCCTACTCAAAATCATATCGAGAAATATCAAAATACGGACGGCACGCAGGTGAATTGGAATACGCCCATCACAACGCCGGTCAATGATCCAACTTTTCCATACAAACGACTGGATCCCCGTTTTCATTTATCTGTCGCTTACAATGGATGTCTTTGGGTAACTACGAATCCCACGTATAATCTGGAGATCTACGATGGTGTGGATGCCAGTGTTCCCAATGGTCGAAATGGCTTCAATATCGCCAGAACACAGTTTGCCTATTTCACGCGTAAGTGGTTGAACGGATTTGAATCCAGCGGTGTCTGGACACCGATGAGTCCGTATATGCGATTGGCAGAAATGTATCTGAACCTGGCGGAAGCACTCAATGAGGCGAATGGTCCTTCTGCTCAGGTGTTTGATGCCCTTGATGTCATCCGTTCTCGTTCAGGCATGCCGTTGGTAGACAGGACACTCAATCAGGCTGCCCTGCGTGCATATATTGAAAGGGAGCGCAGTGTGGAACTATATCTGGAAAATCACCGGTATTTCGATGTTAAGCGCATGTTGCAGGGAGAAGTATTCAAGGGGCCGATCTATGATGTGAGGGTCATCAGACAGAAGAATGCTTCGTACACCTATACTAAATATAAATATCATGACAGGGCATGGTTCACCCATTGGTATCTGCACCCCTTCCCATATAACGAGGTGAATAAAGGCTATGGATTGATACAGAATCCCGGTTGGTAATAACTTATTCAATTTATGTATTTACATATGATGGTTCCAATGATTAATTATATGCGAAGGTTGACCCCGTTGGCCATGTTATTACCAACGACCATGTTGTCGGCCCAGGTGACGGAACCGGCGAAGGATTCGATTGTAGTGGACAATGATGTGCGTGTCATTGCTTACGGACGATTGCCCAAGCGGGAAATAACTGGTTCCGTATCGACCCTTACCGGCACGGATATTGAGAAGAATACTGTTTTTTCGTTGGGGAATACGCTGTATGGAAAGATTCCGGGCCTGGTGGTAGATCAAAATAGCGGAGAGCCAGGAAATGATGTTCCAGGTTTTTCCATGCGGGGTGTGACAACCTTTGGTTTTGCCCGGGCACCACTGGTATTGGTGGATGGATTTATCCGGGATCTCAATTCTGTTTCCGTATTTGACGTTGAACAAATCACGGTACTCAAAGATGCATCTGCCACGGCGATGTATGGCATTCAGGCGGCGAATGGGGTGATATTGGTGACCACCAAAGGAGGCAAACCCGGACAGTCGAAACTGACCGTTGATTTTTCCAGCGGTGTCCAAACTCCTACAAGACTTCCCACCTTCTATCAGTCAGGAGAATTCGCTCAGATGTATAATCAAGCGCTAAAAAACGATAACCTTCCTTCCCTTTTCTCTACTGCGGATATTGATGGATTTAAGGCAGGTAGCAGTCCTTTATATCCAAATGTGGATTGGATGCAGGAGATGATCGCGAAGCAATCTCCATTAGCCTTATTAAATGTCAGTGCCGACGGAGGAAATAAGTTTGCCACTTATTATGTATCGCTGGGATATTTGTTCAACGATGGCATTTACAAGCATACAGATATCAACGATGGATATCAGACTAATTCCAAGTTGAATCGGATAAATTTCAGATCCAATGTCGATGTGAAAGTAATCAAAGATGTCACGCTCCGGGTCAACCTTGGCGGACAGATCAACGACATCAATGCGCCGCGCATGGCCACATCGGATATCTGGAATCGCCTGTACGAATACCCCACACATCTATTTCCTGTATTCGCCAAAGATGGCATGCTGGGTGGTACTGCGGCCTTTGCAGACAATCCATATGGTTACATCAATCAGCGGGGATATCGGGAGACGCATAATCGGTTCTTTCAATCCGATATGGATCTTAAATATGATGCAGGTCGTCTGCTCCCGGGTTTGAAGCTGGGTGCCCGTGTAGGATTCGATAATTATTACACGGTAACGGATGGCTGGTCAAAATCATTTGCGGTGTATCAGACCTCAAAGGATCCGATATCTGGCAATCCGGTAGTTAGTGCACCCATTGGAAATAATACAAATCTCACTTACAATTCGCCGTACAGTGAAGGTCAGAATCGGAGGAGTACGGCAGAATTATATTTGAATTATTCCAGGGAATTTGGACAACATCGCATCGATTTTCTCACCCTCTATAACCAGACTCGTCAGATCATTGGCAGGGAGAATCCTTATAGTATGCAATCCGTGAATGCGAGATTACATTACGCTTTTCAGGATCGATTTTTTGCAGATCTGACTGCCTCTTACGGCGGAACGGAAGCCTTTGCTCAAGGCAAGCGTTTTGGTTTTTTCCCCGCTTTGTCGGCCGCCTATGTGATCGTAGACAAGTCTGAGGCAGCGAAGTCTGGTGCACTGGATCACTTGAAATTGCGTGCCTCAGCTGGAATGGTTGGCAGCAGCAATGTCGGAACCCGGTTCGCCTATCGCGAACTTTATGTGGGAGGAGGATCTTACGCATTTGGCAATACCAATGCCGGTGCGAGTACGATCACAGAGGGTACCATCGCCAATCCGGATCTGACCTTCGAGCAATCCTATCAATATGAATTTGGCCTTGATGCCAAACTCTTCCATCAGTTAGATTTATCTGTGGCACTATTTCAACAGAATCGAACGAACATTCTCACCTCGCAATCCACCACCATTCCTGCATTTTTTGGTGGAACTCTTCCGAACGTCAACAAGGGAGAAGTCAGGAATCGAGGTGTCGAATTTTCATTGTTGTGGAAGAAACAGTTCCGGAATGCGGGATTTTTCGCTCGTTTCAACATGAGTATCATCAAGGATAAAGTATTGCAGATGGCAGAAGAGATCGCACCTGTCGGCAGTGAATACTTTTATCGAAAGGGAAGCCCCGTTTTTTACACCTATGGCCTTGAGGCTATTGGATTTTTTGCATCACAACAGGACATTGCCAGCAGTCCGGTCCAGATCTTTGGACCTGTTCAACCCGGAGACATCAAGTATCGCGACAGGAATAACGATGGTATCATCAACAACTATGATGTGGGGCCAATAGGAAATGGCAGCGTTCCCACGAAAGAGTTTGGTCTCGAGTTTGGGTTCAATATCAAACGATTTGATTTTCAGGTCATGATGCAGGGACAGATGGATCGAAACATCAACCTGGCTAGTTACGGAAATCTCTTCTTCCCATTGCGTTCCAGTCAGAAGATCTCCACATTTGTCACCAATCCCTGGACGGTTGACAATGCATCAAATGCCGCGTATCCCCGATTGTCTACGCTGGAAAACGCCAACAACTATCGTACGTCGACTTTCTGGTTGCGGGATGGAGATTTTCTCAAGGTCAGATCACTGGAAGTCGGCTATGATCTAAAGCCGATCACCAAAGGAAGGTCTAATCCGGTGATAAGCAGACTTTTTCTGCGTGGCATGAATCTGTTTACGTTTGACAGGTTCAAGTATACTGATCCCGAAAATATTTCCGGATATCCCACCATGAAGTCCTTCAATGCAGGATTCAAGGTTCAGTTTTAAACTTCTCCAACATGAAGCGTTACGTATCATCGATCATAGCTCTGTCATCGCTTTGGTTGACAGCCTGCAATCACCTGGAACCTGAGGCTTTATCACTCACCACCAGGACGGATGTAATCAATAATTTCAGCAATCTGACCAGGTTGAGGAATAACATGTTCACTGCCCTGCCTGAAGGGTATAACTCTATCGGTAATTCATGGCGTGCCAGTGCCAGCGATGAAGCTGAAGATGTGAATGAAACCGAATCGATCCAGGATTTCAATTCCGGAAACTGGAGTATCTATTCCAATCCGGAT
>CAJBZC010000204.1 GCA_903959965.1 uncultured bacterium | reverse complement strand
GCAGATGCTGGTTCTGAAGTCTTCTGTTGGCTGTTCTTAACTTTTTCGAGTGCCTGCCTGAATCTGTCCATGGCGAAAGGTTTCAGGAGGTAGTCTGTAACGGCGAGCTCAAACCCTTGCAGTGCGAAATCCGGGTATGCCGTTGTCAGTATGATGCTTGCATTAGCTTTTCGATTGCGCCTGATGAGGTCAAGTCCGTTGAGCCGAGCCATCTGAATGTCAAGGAACACGAGTCCGGTTTCCGGGTTAAGTTCCAACCATGCTTCTGCCTTCAGGGGATCGGTGAAGGTTTCGATGAGGTTCAGTTCCGGGACGTTCCTGGCATATTCGCGGATGACACCGAGGGCATTGGGTTCGTCGTCGATGGCGATGGCTGTGATCATGTTATGGGTGTTGAAGGGGAATATCGAGTGTGGCCACGAAATGTCCGTCCTCTGTTTGTCGGCTCTCGATGGTATAGTTATCTGGGAACATGAGTGCCATCCGATTGCGGAGGTTGGGAAGACCAACGCCGTTGTGCGCATCCTTGGAACTGCTTTTACCGATTACATTTCGGACGAGGTAGTGCAGGCGGTCTTTCTGAATTCGGATGATGATTTCCACGGGGTCTGATTCCGTTCCCTGTTCTCCATGTTTGAAGGCATTCTCCGTGAACGATATGAGTACAAGCGGGGGGATGACCCATTGTTCGGGTTCTGGTCCTGTATCGATGTCCAGCTTCACGATGCAGTCAGGGAATCGAAAACGGTGTAATCTGATGAACCGCCGGAGGTGGTCGATCTCCCGCTCCAGTACGACCTTATCATCCTTTGATTGGAGCACGTACCGAAGCAGTTCGGACAGTTCCAGCAGTGCATCTGCCGTGTGTGTGGAGCGGATGAGGGCAAGATAATAGATGTCATTGATCGTATTGAAGAGGAAGTGCGGGTTGAGCTGGTAGCGGAGCATGGCCAGGTCTGCCCTAAGCTTTTCCCTTTCAAGTCCGGAGATCTGTCGTTCCGTGATGACCCTGTCGATGATGGAACGATAGGCCAGCGAGAGGAGCAGGAACTGAAAGCCTTTCTGCAGTTCCCCCTTGACTATTTCACTCATGGAGAGCGATTTCCTCACCAGCTCGCTTCCGGAACGGGTGAAGTAAGTGTACATATCAGGATCCTGAAGGATGTGGTTATAGTATCTGGTGCATACGTATATCGCCAGTGTAATGGTTCCTGCGGTCAGGTAGGCGGCTACCTTACGCGTGTGCAGGAAACGAGGGATCAGCCAGACGACATTCAGGTAGCAGACCATGAAGTTTGGCCAGCTGTAGCGGGTGTAGAACCAGTATTTCTCGATGGCAGGCCTGGAGGATGAGCCCATCGTCATGTATATCGTAACCATGAAATACCATATGCCGAGGGTGAGGAGGAAACTTCTCCAACCCGGCTTGATCAGGTCTTCCATTCGGATCTTACGATGGACAGTCATAACCGAATATATCCGATTTCCCGGAATCAAGGTATCTCAAATCGGGTATGGCCGGGTATAAAAACAGTGATTCGTATCATCCGGAGGCCTGTTTGTCATGGAAAGTGACAGATTTACGTAAAATGCCATGTGTCCAGCGAGAGGTGGTTTAACTTAACCTTTGATTACCAAAAATGAATAGTATGATCAAAGGATTCGGCAGGCTGCTGCCATGGCTTTTCTCGGCTTGTCTTTCGCTGTCTGCGTCTGCACAGCCGACGAGGGTCATCTCAGGACGTGTAACGGATGATGCACAGTCACCCTTGTCCAACGTTACGGTTCAGGTTAAGGGCGGTCCACAGGCGGTCCGCACGGGCGCTGACGGACGGTTCTCCATCCAGGCCGCAACCGGACTTCAGACGCTGGTATTCAGCTTTGTGGGGATGCAGACGTCCGAACTACCCGTCGCAGAGGGCATCAGTAATGTGACTTTTGTGATGAAGCGTTCCGAGGCTTCTCTTGACGAGGTAGTGGTGGTATCCACCGGCTATCAGACGCTGCCCAAGGAGCGGGCGACGGGTTCCTTTGGCACGGTCAGCCGTGAGCAGCTTGATAAGCCTGCCACCAACATTGCTTCCCGCATCATCGGTACGAATGCAGGTGTACAGGCCCTTCGTATGGATGAAGAGGGTAATCCTTTCTTTCAGATCCGCGGACTGTCGACACTCTATGCCAATCAGGAGCCGCTGGTAGTCGTTGATGGTTTTCCGATACAGGGTACATACAATGCCCTCAACCCGAATGACGTCGAGTCAGTTACCATCCTTAAGGATGCGGCCGCTGCCTCGATCTGGGGAGCACGTGCAGTGAATGGTGTCATCGTAGTGACGACGAAAAATGCCAGCAAGGGTACACCATTGAAGGTTGAGTTTTCCGCTTTCACGCGTATCGCTTCCAAGATAGATCTTGACTATTCCAGGCCACACGCGACTTCTGCGGAGACGGTCGATTACGAGCGGCTTGCCTACAACAAATGGGGGGCGCAGCTGAATACGGGAATCCTGGCCAACCATCAGGGATGGAACTGGTCGAGGAGCCAAATCGCACTCAATGAAGCCAACCTCGGCTTCATCACAGCATCGCAGCGCGATAAGACACTGGATAGTCTCAAGGGCCTCGACAACAGAGCGCAGCTATATGATCTGTTGCTTGCCAAACCTATCACCCAGCAATATAACCTTTCCCTTCAAAGCTCTACCCAACGGATGAGCCAGGCGCTTTCGCTGCTGATGGAAAAGAACCAGTCGAATTTCCGCGAGACCTTCAACGACCGGCACATGATGAACTACCGGACCACCGCCTCGCTGGCTCGCTGGCTCGACGTTTCATTAAACACCATGTTGCAATACAACAGGGCTACCAACAACGGCAGCACCCTGTCAGAACTCTCCAGCCTTTCACCTTACGAGATGCTGGCCAATCCGGATGGCAGCCTGACCCAGACGACGCTTAGATACTATTTGCCGCTGATCCAACGGCAGGTACCCGTAAACCTCTTCCCGTATAACGACTGGAGTTATAATCCTGCGCGTGAGATCTACAGCCGCTCACTGGTCAATACGGAACTCAACGGGCGGGTGCAGGCTGGCCTTACGATCAAGCCCATGAAAGGGCTCAACATCGAGTCAAGGATCCAGTACGAGAATTTCAACACGTTTTCCCGGAATCTCTACGGAGAGAATAGTTTCACCGTTCGTCAGACGGTCAACCATTCTTCGTTTTGGACGCCCGGATTGCCTACATCCATGACCACGACTCCCATTGCCAATCTTCCAAAGGGCGCCATTCTCGATCAGAGTCGCAGTAATCTCACCAGCTGGAACTTCCGCAATCTTGCGAGCTTCAACCGTTCTTTCGGTAAGGACCACGACCTGAGTGCGGTGGCCGGTACGGAGATCCAGAATGCGGTGCTTCAGAGTTTTGGTCAGCCGCGCACTTACGGGTACAATGATGCCACGCTTCAGCTTGGTATCTTTCCGAACGGACCCGGCGGCACGCCTTCCAATGGAAACCAGAACGGCACTTCAGCACCTACTAACCTTACCATCCGCAACTGGCTGAACCAGACGCAGACATTTGGCTATACCAACTCTTTCGGATATACCACCGAGCGGTTCTTCTCTGGATTTGCCAATGCCGCCTATACTTATCGTGACAAGTACACTGTTTCGGGAAGCTTCAGGTCTGATGCTTCCAATCTGATCACCGACGACCCTGCCTATCGTTACGCCCCGTTCTGGTCGGTCGGAGCCTCCTGGCAGGTATGGAAGGAGGACTTCATGAAGGGTGTTGAATTCGTCGACAGGCTTTCTCTCCGAGGCACCTTTGGTTACAACGGTAACATCGATAAGAGTACTGCCTTCATGCCGCTGATATCGCTCAGTGGAACGCCCAATGTGCTCACCGGTGCATTTACAGCTTCGTTCAGCAGCCTTGGCAATCCCACGCTTCGTTGGGAGAAGACGGGCACCACTAATATTGGCGTCGATTACAGGCTCTTTCGTGGAAGGCTTTTCGGGAAAATCGACCTTTATGATCGTCGGGGACGGGATCTGATCGCGGTCATCTCCATCCCCAATGTCAACGGCTCCTCTTCGCAGCGCCTTAACAATGCTGCCATGACGAACCGTGGTATTGAGATCGAAGTAGGTTCAGAGGCGCGGATCGGTAAGCATTTGCGCTGGTCAGGAAATCTGAACTTCTCTTACAACCGGAACCGCATCACCGACCTGTTCATTGCCCAGTATGCCTCTTCGAGTCTTATTTCGAGAGGCACATCGGCGTATGCGGAGGGCTATAATGCCAACACCATGTGGATGTTCCGTTACACCGGCTTCAACGCGGCGGGGCAGCCCACCGTCCTCGGACCAGCGGGTGTTAACTACGACATGCAGACCTTCGTTCCGGGTGATGGCAGGGAATATCTCGAGAACACGGGAACACTCGTTGCACCCATGACATTCGGCTATCTCAATAGTCTCAGTTATCGCCAGCTGACCTTCTCGTTCATCCTGACCGGTAATTTCGGGCATGTCTTCCAGCGCAGAGGTTTCAACTATCCGGTACAATGGACCACCCGGATGATGCCGAATCGTTACGTATCCGATGTTTTGACGGGTAAGTCGACCGATATCCTTACCCTGCCCGTCAACCCGAACGAACCCAGATTTTACTTTTGGGACCGGTTCTACAATAACCTGTCGTATTTGTCTCAGAATGCATCCTGGATCCGCCTGCAGGAGGTCAATCTCAATTGGAGGGTACCTTCCAACTGGCTTGGCAAGGCTGGATTCCGCAACAGCTCGGTTTATGTCCAAGGCAACGACCTGCTTGTACTCTTAGCCAATCGTTACGGAGAAGACCCCATGTACCCGCTTGGTACGCTGAATCCGATGCCTAAGTTCACCTTCGGTTTCAAATGCGAACTCTAACCCTTAATTCCGAGAGACCATGACACATCATAATTACAGATTCACTTTGCGGCTGTTCACATTGTTCCTCACCATGGCGTGTGCCAGTTCCTGCGAAAAGTTTCTGGACGAGCGTCCGAGCAAGAATTCTTCACTGCCTGTGGAGACGGTGGCGCAGCTCAATGCATTGTTGGAGAATTATAACATCTATTATTCCGATCAAAATCCGGGTTTCCTCCACACGGATGATTACGGGCTGACGAAGGAAATCTTCGATGCCCGCCCAGCTTCCAACAATTTCGTGGCAAACCTCCTGCACGCTTTTTGGGATACTGAAAATATCCCGACAGCCACCTCGGGGGATCTTTTCTGGGGCAGCACTTCCGGAGAATGGCGTGATGTGTTCTACGCCAATGCCGTGCTGTCAAACGTCGACAAAGTCGATGGCAATCCGGATGAAAAGGCACGCATCAAAGCGGATGCATATCTCATCCGGGCCTATGCCTACTGGCAGCTCGCTGAGACCTATTGCCTGCCTTACACAGATGCCCGCAAGAGTGAGCCCGGGCTGCCCCTCAAGCGGTCTCCCAGCTTCCAGGAAAACCTCAAGCGCAGTTCGCTTGAAGAGACTTACCGTTTCATAGAAGCCGACCTCAAAGAAGCGCTGAAGATCAATAAGCCCCTGGTAGTGGCAGGCAGGCCCCAGCATTGGCGTTCCAGCACCGCCGCCGCCAATGGCTTTGCTGCCCGCTTTTATCTGAGTCGCCATAATTATGCCGAAGCCCAAAAGTACGCAGACCTCGCCCTTGGCGAATACAGCGTCCTGCAAGACTACAACGTGTCAGCTGACATGCGTTATGGCAATAACCAGACCGTCTCCATCAACTCGGGGACTCCTTCCGCATCGACCTTTATCATCCGCTATCCTTACACCCATAATAACCAGATCGATCTGGTGGATATGGTCGGTTGGAAGGAATTCCTTTATTTCCGGATGCTCAACTACGGATCCTGGTGGTATATCCCCAGTCAGTCGTTGTTGGATCTCTATGATAAAACCAACGATCTCCGTTACGAATACCACATCGTGGAGGGCTATTCTTACGACCGGGGGATGAACACCTCTCCTGCTTACAACTATCCCGGTTATATTCATTTTTTCAAGGACAGACTGCCAGCCGGACCCACCACGGCAGAGATGTACCTCATCCGTGCAGAATGCCTCGCGCGCACCGGTAATACTGCCGGGGCCATGACGGCCGTCAACCTACTCCGGGCCAAGCGCATGAAGCCGGGTGCCTGGGTTAACCTCACCGCATCCTCCCCCGCAGATGCGCTTGCCAAAGTGTTGCAGGAACGCAGAAGGGAGATGCCCTTCGGCATGCGGTGGTTCGATATCCGAAGATTCAATAATAACAGCGATCCTTCAGATGATGTAATCATCACGAAGACCTTCTATCCCGTAAACCTGACCGGTGCCATCACCAATCAGGCTCCAATAACG
>CAJBZC010000203.1 GCA_903959965.1 uncultured bacterium | reverse complement strand
TGCAGGGACGTTCATTCTGGCCGCCACCACCTCATTACCCGAAGTGGCCGTGAGTCTTTCTGCCGTTAGGAAGGGGGCGCTGGATCTGGCAGTCGGTAATCTGCTGGGCAGTAATCTCTTTAATTTTTTGATCCTGGCGGTGGATGATTTGGTTTATCCCGGTGCCGATCTGCTTCGGGATGCATCATCGGTGCATTTGATCTCGGCCGTGGGTACCATCATCATTTTCGTAATTGTGATGTTGAACGCGTTGCTGGGCTTCTATCAGGAATACAAGGCGGAGCGGGCACTTGTTGCTTTGCAACGCATGACCAGTCTGCAGGCCCAAGTGATTAGGGAGGGGAGGGTATTACGCATCGACTCTTCTGAGATTGTGCCGGGGGATATCGTTTTGTTGGAAGCGGGCAATTCGGTACCAGCGGATCTGCGGTTGCTGGAAGTGTATGCTTTACGAATTGATGAATCTACACTCACGGGGGAGTCCGTTCCGGTCGATAAACAGACGGAGGTCATCGATGCCGTCGACGTACCGCTGGGTGACAGAACCAATATGGCATACAAGGGTACACTGGTTACGAACGGCAGGGCCAGGGGTGTGGTTGTAGCCACCGGCATGGCTACAGAGATCGGACGTATCGCTCTGCTGCTCGAATCTGCGGAAGTGGAGACCCCACTCCAGAAGCGTATGGCCGACTTTGGTCGAAAACTTTCATACATCATCCTCGTGATCTGTCTGATCCTGCTGGGTGTTGGACTCCTGAGGGGCGAGGAGCCGATGAAGATGCTCATGCTCTCGATCTCCCTGGCGGTGGCCGCCATCCCGGAAGCCTTGCCGGCATTGATCACCATCGCCCTCTCCATGGGAGCGCATCGGCTCGTTCGGAAAAATGCATTGATCAGAAAACTGCCCGCCGTGGAAACACTCGGTTCAGTGACTTATATCTGTACAGACAAGACAGGAACCCTCACGCAGAACAGGATGCAGGTGGTACAGTTGCGAAATGCCGGTCAATCTCCATCACTGGGCTTTGAGAATATGACGGATCTGACGGGATTAATGGTCCTGAACCATGATGTTTCTGAAGCCCCGGATGGAGGTTGGTTGGGAGATCCCACAGAAACCGCCATGGTGGATCATGTCGTACAGAAACAAGGACGTTCGGCGTATCTGAACATGCGCGAAACATTCTCACGGGTTGCTGAAATACCCTTTGATTCCGACAGAAAATGCATGACCACCATACATCGAACCGCAACGGGCTTCCTGGTGGTGACAAAGGGTGCAGTGGAGTCAATCCTGGAGGCATTGGGGGATTCTGCAGATACCGACATCATCTATCAGGAAGCCCAATCGATGGCTGCCGAAGGTATTCGTGTCATTGCCTATGGATATAACATCCTCCCGGATCTTCCGGAACCGATATCCCATGATCAATTGGAAAGAAATCTCATATTCGCGGGCATGGTGGGTTTGATGGATCCCGCCCGTCCGGAAGTCAGAGAAGCCATTGCGGAGTGCCATGCCGCCGGTATCCATACCGTAATGATCACAGGGGATCATCCCGCGACGGCCGCCGCCATCGCCCGGGACATTGGTTTGATGGAGCCGGCAGATATGGTCATCCATGGCCGGGAACTGGCTGCCATGTCGCCGGAAGATTTCGATGATATCGTAGAAAAAATTCGGGTATATGCCCGCGTTTCCCCGGAACAAAAACTTCAGATCGTCAGGGCCCTGCAGCGTCAGCGCCATTTTGTGGCCATGACGGGCGACGGTGTCAATGACGCCCCTTCACTCAAAGCGGCGGATATCGGGATCGCCATGGGCATCAACGGAACGGATGTTTCGCGCGAGGCGGCCAGGATGATCCTGCTGGATGATCATTTTGCCACCATCGTACGTGCCGTCCGGGAGGGCAGAAGGATCTTCGACAATATCCGAAAGTTCGTCAAGTACATCATGACCTGCAATGGCGCGGAGATATGGACGATCCTGCTGGCACCGATGCTGGGGCTTCCCATGCCATTACTGCCCATTCATCTCTTGTGGATCAACCTCGTAACGGATGGTTTGCCCGGCTTGGCACTGGCTCGTGAGCGGGCCGAGCCGGACATCATGCGCCGTCCGCCCAGACGTTCGGATGAAAGTATCTTTGCAGACGGGATCGGTTTTCATATACTCTGGGTTGGCCTGCTGATGGCGGGCGTGACCCTGTCGGCCGAAGCCTGGGCCATTGGTCAACGGCTGGAACACTGGCAGACCATGGTGTTCACCATACTTGCATTTGCTCAGCTGGGACATGTCATGGCGATCCGCAGTCAACGGCAGTTTCTGTTCCGGCAGGGTGTCTTTTCAAACCTCCCGCTCCTGGGTGCCGTGTTATTGACCGTGGTATTGCAATGTGTAGTCATATATCTGCCGGCAGCCAATCAGATATTCCATACGCAGCCCTTGAGTATGCAGGAACTGCTGATATGTCTGGCCGCAGCAGCCCTCGTTTTTCATGCCGTGGAAATGGAGAAGTTCATTAAACGCATCATTCAAAGACGCAAAACCAGGGGCGGCGCCACAGGGAATTTCGGTTAGCCGTTACCGCTAGTGATTGGGGTTGCCGTGATCTGCATCATACATTCCTCTGATGCAGATCACCAACTGAGGATAGATTCGGGTCTACATTTGATGAAAACATCCAATTATGGCTTTCGAAGACATGACAGTGGTGAATGCCGAACACAATGAATGGCTGAAGGGACTCGATTTTTATCGGGACGATTTAAAGATCCATGAGCGCAGACTGTTGGAATTGGCCGGTCGGTCGTCTGACTTTGAACTCAGCCGGGGAATAGAGCATTTCCAGAATCAATTTCTGATACAGCGAAATACCATGGATGAATTGCGCCATGCGATCCGGGAGCATGCTGCCAGCTTCGGCCAACAGGTTTCTAAGGGAGATGGTACACAAGAGGGAAGCATGTCCATAACGCATGATGCACTCAAGGACGGTTATCTGTCGTTCGAAAAGGTGATGAATGAATTGCGTCATGAGTTCACTGGCTTTTTGGAGCGCTGGCATTTCTGAGCATCCATTTACCCTGATTTCCGAATCCGGAGAAAACGGGATAATTTCATGAGTTGAACCTGGAGGGCAACATCATGGAAGAGCAGCAATTTAACGCATCAGGGATTCCGATCCGGGTCTGTCACCAACCGGAAGGAGGGATCGTTCCGGTACCTGAGTATCCGGGGAAATTTCCCTTCACCCGGGGTGTACAGCCTGATATGTATCGGGGACGATTGTGGACCATGCGTCAGTA
>CAJBZC010000202.1 GCA_903959965.1 uncultured bacterium | reverse complement strand
GGTGCGAAAACTGATGAGGCTGATCAATGACCGGATCCTTGATTTCAAAGGACGCTTCGCGGGCAAGGATATGCAGGACTACATCGCGATGGTGATGCTTTGGTTTGTGACAGAACAGGAGCAGAGTTTGCTGCAGGCAGACCAGGCAGCCACGACCTCAGCGCTGGAGGAAATGGAACGGATAATAGACCAGCAACTCGGTGTGTGATGATGCACTAAGGGAGACTTTCACCCGATTTCGTTTGGGGTCGTGGTGCGTTTCGCTGAGTGCTGACGATTTCGTACCTTAGCAGATTAACACAGGCTTCCAGCCTCCCGGGAGGCTGAGGAAAGGCATCTGTGAATCTGAACAAACACAACAAACATGGACACATCACTCATCATATCCCTCATCACCGGATTGGTGTCGCTCACGGCGGGCATATTCGCCGGTAAGATCATTTTTGCAAAAAATACCAGCCGTAAGATTGAAGAGGCAGAACAAGAAGCCCGCAAGATCATCTCGGACGCGAAGTCCAATGCCGAGAACATCAAAAAGGAGCGAATGCTCGAGGCCAAGGAAAAGTATGTTCAACTGAAGGCCGAGCATGAACGCGAGGTGAATGAAAAGAACCGGAAAGCTGCCGATGCAGAGGGACGCATCAAGCAAAAAGAGCAGACCATCAACCAGAAACTGGAAAGTCTGGACAAGCAGACAAAGGAAAACGACAGCATCAAGGAGCACCTTAACCGTCAGATAGAGGTGGTCAATCAGAAACGTACGGAACTAGAAAAACATCAGGAGGAACATATCCGCCGACTGGAGAAAATTGCGGGTCTGACAGCGGAGGAAGCAAAGGCCCAATTGCTTGAAAGCCTGAAACAGGAAGTTCAGACCAAGGCCCTGTCCCTGCAGCAGGAGATCATAGAAGACGCCAAGCAGCGCGCCAATAAAGAGGCCAGGAAGATCATCATCCAGTCGATCCAGCGGACGGCTGCTGAGCAGACCATCGAAAATACGGTCACCGTATTCAACCTCGAAAGTGATGAGATCAAAGGCCAGATCATTGGCCGCGAGGGACGTAACATCCGGGCCATAGAAGCGGCCACCGGCGTGGACCTGGTGGTGGACGATACCCCTGAAGCCATCGTACTCTCCTCCTTCGATCCGCTGCGTCGCGAGATCGCCAGACTGTCTCTTCAGCGGCTGGTAGCGGACGGACGTATCCACCCTGCCCGCATTGAGGAGGTGGTAGAGAAGACCCGTCGTCAGATCGAGGAGCAGGTCATGGAGATCGGAGAACGAACCATCATCGAATTAGGTATTCACGGCCTCCACAAGGAACTGGTAAGGGTCGTCGGTAAGATGCGCTTCCGTTCCTCCTATGGTCAGAACCTGCTGATGCACAGTCGCGAGGTAGCCAACCTTTGCGGAATCATGGCGGCCGAACTGGGCATGAATCCAAAACTTGCCAAGCGTGCAGGTCTGTTGCACGACATCGGCAAGGTGCCAGACGAAGAGACTGAGCTGAGCCACGCGCTACTGGGCGGTAAACTGGCGGAGAAGTACGGCGAAAACCCGGCGGTTGTCAATGCCATCGCAGCCCACCACGACGAAATGGAGATGCAGTTTGTCATCTCCCCCATCATACAAGCCTGCGATGCCATCAGTGGGGCTCGTCCGGGTGCACGCCGCGAGATCATGCAGCAGTACATCCAACGGATCAAGGACCTGGAAGACCTGGCCATGGGATACGGCGGAGTTGAAAAAGCCTATGCCATCCAGGCGGGCCGCGAACTGCGCGTCATCGTGGAAGCCGACAAGATGAGCGACAACGACAGCGAAAAACTGAGCTTTGACATGGCCAACAAGATCCAGAATGAGATGACCTATCCGGGTCAGATCAAAGTGACTGTCATCCGCGAGAAACGATCCGTCAATGTCGCCCGTTAAAGGTTTCAAGACCAATTAGAAAAAATCTTTGCACTAATAACCAAAAGGCATACCTTTGCCGTCCAAAATTGAAGTTTATGAACGCCGCCATAGCCTTTGTACACGAACAGCTGTCCGCCAAGTCCTCCCTCCCCAAGTTCAAGGCCGGAGACAATGTGACAGTTAATTATAAGATCGTTGAAGGCAACAAGGAGCGTATCCAGAGCTTCAAGGGGGATGTGATCAAGCGTCAGGGACAAGGAGCTACCGCTACCTTTACCGTTCGGAAGATCTCCGATGGCGTGGGTGTAGAACGTACCTTCCCCGCAACATCCCCACATATCGAGTCTGTCACCTTGAACAAGGTTGGTAAGGTTCGTCGCGCCAAGCTCTACTTCCTCCGGAGCCGCAGCGGTAAGAGCGCCAGGATCAAGGAAAAGCGCGTCAGATAATTCGCGTTTAATTAATATTAAGAAAGGCGGGTACTTCACCCGCTTTTTTTATTGTACCCACCCCCTACCATCGTGGACTGAATTTCCATACCTTTGCAGAGTAACACAAAAAAAATGACCATGGCAGCCAACTCCATATTCCTGATCTCGATGCCCGGCGGCACTGAATGGATCCTCATCGTACTGGCCGTTCTCATTCTCTTCGGCGGACGTAAAATCCCTGAATTCATGCGTGGTCTGGGAAAAGGTATCCG
>CAJBZC010000201.1 GCA_903959965.1 uncultured bacterium | reverse complement strand
GCTTGTGCTTCATTGGGAAAGGAATTCAGGGGCTACAGTTATGCCTTTGACGGGGGACATGATGAAACGAGGTACGGAAAGCAGATGTCTGAAGCGCTCGGCTTTCCTTATGATGCATATACCGTGAATCGAAACCAGCTTTGGTCATATGTGGATAAGCTGGCATCAAGAAATGAATGTTATTCCGAGTTCACGCATGCCAGACAATACGCTTTTCATAAAACACTGTCTTCTCTGGGAGGAACTTATCTGCTGGGACATGGAGGAGATCTTTATTTCGATGGGATGGGCGTTCCGTCCGATATGAAAGGAGAAGAACTCTTCCGGGAACTGTGGGGGCGCATCGTTAAAAAATCCGGTTTTGAATTGGCGGATTCGATGTGGGATCACTGGGGATTGCCCGGTAAGTTCCGAGATCATCTCGAGCAAGAAATAAGACAATGCCTTGACAGCATAGATATTGAAGATGGAAATGCGAAATTGCGAGCTTACAAGAGCTTGTATTATGTCCCGAGGTGGACCTGCGTGAATCTTCAGATCTTCAAGGATTTCGGGCCAGTGGTGATTCCGTATTTCGATAACAGGATCTGTGAGTTTATCTGTACCGTGCCGGAACATCTGTTGAAAGGAAGACAAATACAAATAGAATATCTAAAGAGGCGTCAACCCAAACTGGCGGCAGTGCCCTGGCAGTCGCATTATCCATTCAACGTAAACAATTACAAGCTCGACAGGTTCCCGTTGAATCTGCCTTATCGTGCCATCAATAAAATCAGACGAATTGTTTCAGGAAGGGAACCCATTACCCGTAATTGGGAGTTGCAGTTCCAGGGTGGCGACAATGAACGTGAGATGGAGCATTGTCTGCTTGATCATCGACGTTTTCATGAGTTCATTCCTGAACATATTATTGCACATCACTGGCGTCAATTCAAGGAAGTGGATGCGCTTGGATATTACCCTAGCATAACAATCCTGCTTACACTGAACAAGTTCTATACACTGCTTGATGCAGAAAAGAATCGTGAGGCAATTATCGGATCGGATACAATTCAGACCAGACGTACCAACCCCAAAATCGTTTCCAATTGTACTCATTCCTAACATACACCTCGCCCATCTGGTATTACCGACATTACGGTAGCGCTGCCAAAAAAATTTATTCCACAAGATTTTTACAGTCAGCCGTGCTGGCAGGAAAGATCAAGGAAGATCATTCCTATCAATCGGATGCCGCAAGACACTCCGACCTGATCTATCAGGCATTGAACCGAGGACTGATATCCGATATGAGTGAACTTGACGAAGGAACCGAGCATAAAGAGGTCGAAGCTCCGGCAGATAATTACCGGTTCGTCAGGAAATACTTCCCTGCCAAATGGGTAGGATATGTCTTGCTGATGCGATTGCTTAAAGGGGTGAATCCGTTTGCTGAGGTTAGCGCATTCTTTAAGACAAGAAAAATTGACAGGGAATCACTCTTAGTAGACAAACCTGAACAGCATGATTTTTTGACTGCGCCTATGCGGGAAGATCTTGCGAATGCGAAGGTGTCTGTGATCATTCCAACCCTCAACAGATATACTTATTTGAGGGATGTTTTCTCTGATCTGGAAAAACAAACACATAAACACTTCGAAGTACTTGTTTGTGATCAGTCTGAACCTTTTGACGCATCTTGCTATGAAGGCTGGTCGTTTGAAATGCATGTGATCCGCCAGGAGGAGAAAGCATTGTGGAAAGCCCGAAATGCTTGTCTGGCTAAAGCTACTGGAGATCTCATCTTGCTTTTTGATGACGACTCCAGGGTTGATTCAGATTGGATCAGCAATCACATTCGCTGTTTGTCATATTTCAACGCAGACATCTCGGCGGGGGTAACCGATACCATTGTTGGACACGGTCTTTCGAAAAAGGAAAGTTCTTTTCATTATTCTGATGTGTTCGATACCGGTAATGCATTGGTAAAGCGTCAGGTCTTTGAACAAGTAGGACTTTTCGATAGACAATTCGAAAAACAAAGGATGGGTGACGGTGAATTTGGACTAAGAGCCTATCTGGGTGGTTTCCCATCTATTTCAAATCCTTATGCCAAACGTATTCATCTGAAGGTTGAAACGGGAGGGCTAAGACATTTCGGAAGTTGGGATGCATTCAGACCAAAGAATCTTTTCTCACCAAGGCCTGTTCCGAGTGTATTGTACCTTTCCCGTCGTTACTTCGGCAGTTACGCTTCCTTTATGCTGATATTGAATTCACTGTCCTCTTCAGTGATTCCATATAAATATAAGAAGGACAGAAGGCTTAAAATGCTTTCACCGATCTTTCTGCTCTTGCTCCTGCCCATACTTAGTATTCAGGTATTCAGATCATGGAAGTTATCAGGGATCATGTTGCGACAAGGCCCGAAAATTGAAATGCCAAAACCGAAACATGAAGCTGCTGCTCATCAGTTCTGAGTTTCCTCCTGGGCCTGGAGGGATTGGCCATCATGCCTATTCCTTGTGTACTGCACTGATCCGAAAGGGGCATGAGGTTGTTGTATTGACTGTTACTGATTTTGCAACACAAGAGCAGGTCAAAGAATTTGATGAGGTGCATGATATCGATATCATCAGATTCCCTCGCATCGGTTGGAGGACTTACCTGAATCGTGTGATCATGACAGACAGGATCGTTCGGAGTGGAGGGTTCGATCGAGTTCTGCTGACAGGGAAATTTTCGCTTTGGATGGGACTTTACATAAAATCGAGATTTCCTGGAATCCCTACCATCGCCATTGTACACGGAAGTGAAGTAAATCCGGCCGGTCGTCTGGTGCGCTTGCTAACACACCATGCCATTGAAAAGGCAGATAGGATCGTATCCGTTTCAGGATTCACCACATCATTGCTGCCGGAAAAGGTGCGAAAATATAAACACATTGATATCATTCCCAATGGGATTGATACACCGTTGCTTTCCTCGTATATATCAGACACACAACTAAACCTGAAGGGTTCCCCACGGTTACTGACGGTGGGGCATGTATCCCCCAGGAAAGGTCAACATCGAGTGATTGCCGCGCTGCCATCACTTCGCAAGTTGTATCCATCATTACACTATCATATCGTTGGACGCCCCGTTACACAAAAGAAGTTGGAGGATCAGGCAAGGAAACTTGGCGTGTCTGATATGATTACATTCCATGGTACAGCCGCGACTCATGATTCTCTTTCGTCATACTACCGACAGTCGGATGTTTTCATGCTTCTGAGCGAAAATCAACCCAACGGAGATGTGGAGGGGTTTGGGATTGTGGCATTGGAAGCCAATTTTTTTGGATTGCCCGTTGTCGGGGCGCTTTATTGCGGCGTAGTGGATGCAGTGGATGATGGAAGAACAGGTGTCCTGGTTGATGGAAACGATATGATCGCCATTACAGAAGCTGTAAGAAGATGCATTGATCATCGGGTGTCAATGTCGAATCATGCACATAGATCG
>CAJBZC010000200.1 GCA_903959965.1 uncultured bacterium | reverse complement strand
GGAACTCTCCAAGAGTTGGGAACTCTCCAAGAGTTAGGAACTCTCCAAGAGTTGGGAACTCTCCAAGAGTTAGGAACTCTCCAAGAGTTGGGAACTCTCCAAGAGTTGAGCCGGTCCACCAATATTGAAAAAATCCCCCGGCTGTTGGTGGCAGACCGGGGGAGAGGATTTAAAAATATGAATTGATCAGGGGAAGATCCCGAGCTGACCATAGATCGTGGCGACCTTGTTGATCGCGACAACGAAGGACGCCGTGCGCATATCCTGGATCCCGGGGTTCGCCTTCCAGCACTCGATGATTTCACGAGTCGCGGTGATCATGGTCTCTTCCAGGCCGCTGTATACCAGGTCCACCTCATCCGGACCATGCACTAATTTTTTACGTGCGTCATCCTCTATCTTATGCCCTGTCAGTTTTTCAATCTGATCGACAATACCGATGTTCTGGTTCTCCATGAAGCGCTTTTCCAGTCGGCCATACCGCACATGGCTCAGGTTTTTCAACCATTCGAAGTAGGAGACCGTCACCCCGCCTGCGTTCAGGTACATATCCGGGATGACCAGCGTACCCTTGGAAATAAATACTTCGTCAGCCTCCGGCGTAAGCGGACCGTTCGCGGCTTCGCCGATGATCTTCGCCAGAATGCGCGGAGCGTTGTCTCCGTTGATCACATTTTCCAATGCGGCCGGGATCAGAATATCGCAAGGAAGTTCCAGTGCCTCGGTACTATTGACAATATTGGTGGCTCCGGGGAAGTTCAAAATACTGCCCGTCGCCTTGCGGTGCGCAACCACAGCCTCCACATCAAGTCCGTCAGGATTTGAAATGGCGCCTTCATATTCCGCCAGTCCGACGATGATCGCACCGGCCTCATGGAAAAACTTTGCACTGTGATATCCCACATTGCCCAGTCCCTGTACGACGACCCGCTTACCCGAAATTCCGGTGGAAAGCCCCAGCCGCTGCATGATGTCAGGCATGGAACACACTTCGCGGATGCCATAGAAAACCCCAAGACCCGTGGCCTCCTTGCGGCCACGAACTCCCCCCTGGGTGATGGGTTTACCCGTCACACAGGCCATGGCGTCCACCTCTCCGGGATTCATCGCCATATAGGTATCAAGGATCCAGGACATTTCACGCTCGCCCGTACCATAGTCCGGTGCAGGAACGTCTTCGCCCGGGCCGATGAATTTTTTCTTCACCAGTTCCGTAGTATATCGACGGGTGATCCGCTCCAGGTCATATGCGGAATAATTCCGAGGGTTAATGGCGATACCGCCCTTGGCACCTCCGAAGGGTACATTGACGATGGCACACTTGTATGTCATCAGAGCAGACAGGGCCATGACTTCATCCAGGTTGACCATGTCACTGAAACGAATGCCTCCTTTACAGGGAAGCTTGTGCTGAGAATGCTGCACCCGATAGGCCTTGATGACTTCAATGCGGTCACCAATCTTTACAGGGAAGTTCATGCGCAACACGGAGTTGCACTGCTTGATCTGCTCCAGCAGCCCCTTGTCAAAGTCAGTGAATTGAGCAGCCTTGTCAAAACTCTTGCACACGGCATCAAAAAAACTGTAGTGTCCGGCCATAATCGATAGGTTTAGGATGTAAATTCAGTATGGAAGCAATGTCAATGAGTGACACATAGAAAAAAAGCCGATATTACCCGGGTTCAACCCCTCAATCGATGTTACGTTCCATCCGGCGGATCCTACGGTCCAGACTGACCAGGTAAAGGATAAGGCCGGCGAGAATGGTCGCCAGTACAGCAACCACCACATAGATCTTTCCGTTGCTCCGCATGATGTCAGCCATCTCGGTTTCTGCAGGCTGTGCCATCAGCGGAGAAACCGTGAAGAGGGCAAATAAGCCCGTCAGGATGAAAAGAATTGCATTACGCATTTGACCATTTTTTTTCACTAAGAATGTGGAGCCTGATCCTCAACGTGGCGATCCAGACACCTAGCAGGGTCCAGCCAATCACCGCCGGATAAAAAACCATGCGCATCCTGGCATCGATGTCGTTGAAATTTAGTGCGGGATTTCCCTCCTGACCGGGATGCAGACTTGGCAGGAGACGGGGTACGATCCAGATGGACGGGAAAAGCATCGCATAAGCGAAAATGTTGTACACCGCACTCACGCGGGCACGCTTGTCCATATCTGTAACAGAATCCCGAAGAATGAAATAGGCAAAATATACAAGGATAGCCATGGCGGCTCCAATGAGTTTGGGCTCACGTGCAATCGAACCGAATGAGGCGTAAGCAGGATTGTTCGGGTCTGCCCAGGTATACGCCGCCCAGATCGCCCCTGTCGCATAGCCCAACAGGCCCATCACCAAACCTACGGCAGCGAATTCCTTCGCACGAATGTCATACTCGGCATTCAGTGTCCGAAGATATTTGATGCTGTAAACGACTGAAGTCGTGAACAGGATCATCATCGCAAACCACATGCAGACATGGTAATACAGATTCCTAATCGTCTCCTGAAGTTGAGGGATCTTCGGGACCGGAAGGAGAAACCCTCCGATGACAGCGTATGCAAGCAGCACAACACTCAATAGCTTCCACCAAGATTTTCGCATGAATGCGGTGGTTTAAGTGGTATAAAAACAGAAACCCGGTGGGTTTGTTGTATGCGGTTTTCGAATAACTCCCGGGAATACACGGGTAAAGGTAACACGCCCCCTTAATCTTTCCATAGAAAGGGGAATAAAATCAGGGTGAGCAGGAGTACACTGGCATCCAAGGCCAATAACAACCATACGATCCCAACATCCGCTCCCGCCGTAAAAGTCTCCGAAAAAGCAAGTTTCGACAGCCTCATCAGGAGCAACAGCTGCGGCATGATGACGGGAAATCCGAGGATGGCCATCAGCGAGGCCTGCTGCATCGCCTTGGAGGCGATGGCTGCAAGCATGGTAAAAATCAGACTCAAGCCCAACGCCCCCAGAAAACTAATACCCGCGAACAACCATCCCGAATCGGTTGGATTTCCCATGAAGGCAACGAAAAGCAACAAAGTGAGACCATTCATGCCGGCCATCAGCAGGAGATTGTACAGTACCTTAGCAATAACAAATTCGGACGGACTGGCAATCGTGTAGAAATAAAGCATCCTCCCGCGGGATTCCTGCAGGAAACTTTTTGCCACCGCATTGATGCACACGAAAAGCTGCATCACCCAGAAAAGCGCATTCCATGTTTCCGCAACCGGCTGGTCCATTGTCAGATACAAGACAAACACCGTGGATAGCACATACAACATCACGCCGTATAGCGCATATTGCTGACGCATTTCCAGGAGCAAGTCCTTTCGAAACAGGCTGATGACGGATTTTGGGCGCAATTCGAAAAAGGTTTATCGGATCCTCACGATCCCTTCAGTCGATGAGGGTAACATTTTCTGCAAAGCGGTTCATATCGGTCCTTTTCTCCAATCACCACTTGCCCGTCCTCAACCGACGTGCGATGAGAATAATGGGCGATGGAACCACACCGCATGCAAATGGCATGGAGTTTGGTAACATAATCTGCAATGGAAAGCAGACCGGGCATCGGTCCGAAAGGTTTTCCTGTATAGTCCATATCCAGACCTGCTACGATCACACGCGCGCCGCCATTGGCCAGCGTTTCGCAGACATCAATGATGCCGACGTCGAAAAACTGAGCCTCGTCGACCCCCACCACATGAGACGTTCCTGCCAGTGACAGGATTTCGCTGCTGTGGTTGACGGGCAAGGCCGACAGCGAATGCTCGTCGTGTGACACGATCTGTTCCGTGTGATACCGATCATCAATCTCCGGCTTGAAGATCCGAGCCTCCAGATTGGCGATCCTCACACGCTTCAGTCGCCTGATCAGTTCTTCGGTCTTTCCGGAGAACATAGAGCCGCAGATCACTTCGATCCAGCCGCCGGAACCCTCCCGAATATTCGGTTCTATAAACATGATGGAATGAAATCTGATGTAGGTTTGCAAATACAGCCCATCGCCGTACCCATTAAGCGGCAAAACTAACCCTTTTGACATGGAAACTTCGGAGCAATTATTGGAAAAACTGAACAGACAGTTCCGGACCGGAGAACCCGCCGCCGTGCTGTTGCGTACCCTTACAGCCCTGGAATACGCCATCAGACATCACCCTCCAAAGGTTCAGGACATCGAACCTGCCTCCCTGCCCACCAATATTCCCTCCCCCCAGATCGTACAGGCATCAGACGAGCCGGAATCCGAACCGGTCATTGAGATACTGGAGGTGGATGAAGCGGAAATCGAAGAGGAACTTCGGGCCCTGCGGGAAGCTGCGGAACTCCGCCAGATCCGGCAACAGCATCTTCGCCCCGATCTTACACATGTTGACAATGAAGAATCCGGGGCGCAGGAGGCTCCTTTCCCAGGGAGGTATGCCTCATCTGACCAGCCCGCCTCCGGTAGCCTTCCTCATGACCAGAGGCCCCAACCTTCGACCCCGGATCCGACAATTCCTCTCATCAATAAGCCGACAGATCTCAACGAAGCCATGGCCGACAGCGCATCTTCCCTGAACGATAGATTTCGCGTGGCTGAAACAGCCGATGAACGATCCAGGTTCCTGGAGCCGATCGATGACCTCAGAAAAGCCATTGGTATCAACGACAGATTCCGTTATGTGAATGAGCTGTTCGATGGGGATTCGGAGGCATTCTCTGATACGCTGGGAGTCATCAACGCCGCCGGAACATATGATCAGGCCTGCCTGAAACTGGAAGAAAAAATCAAGGAAAAAGGATCCTGGCATCCAGATAATCCCGCGCTTCGTGAACTACGTCAACTTCTGGAGCGCAGGTACTCTTGAACGCCTGACATCACCTTTAATGTGGCTCCCGATTGCCGGCGGACATAATTTGCGCTCGCTTTCCCGGCAGCCGACATCATGCCAGGATGAGATAAAAGTTCTTCCATGATCCGTTCCATCTCCGATAAATCCAGGACGGCAAACGCCCCGCCCAAATCCTTCAGGTCTGCTGCCTCCCTCGCCTTCTTGTGAACAGGCCCGAACAATACAGGTACTCCGTAAACGGCAGCCTCCAGGATGTTGTGAATGCCCGCCCGGTGAAAACCACCGCCAACATAAGCCACCGTCCCGTATCTGTAAAGTCTCGACAACATCCCGATATTGTCAATTAGCAAGGTCTGCCATTCAGTTTTTTTCAACAGATCCGCACTGCCACCCGCTATTTGACATTCGGACCAGCGGACGACCTTCGGGAAATTCCGTTCAATCGACAAAAGATGATCATGGGTGATCTCATGCGGAGCAATGATCAAACGAATATCAGGATGGCGGTTTACATATTCGGATAAGATCCGCTCATCCTCAGGCCATGTGCTGCCGGCAACAATTACATCAGAAGATCCGGGCAGATGATCCAGCGCTTCTATCGCTCCTGAACTTTCCGCCACCGAACAGACCCGGTCGAACCTCGTATCGCCTGCCACCCTCACCCGATCCGATATGCCAATCCCCTCCAGCAGTCTGGCAGATCTTTCGTCCTGGACATAAATAATGTGATAACAATCAAGCATCCGCCGCCAGAACCTGCCCCACGGTCTGAAAAAAGGTTGCTCGGAACGGAAGATGGATGATGCCAAAATGGTCGGAACTCCCCTGGATTTCAGCGCATGCAAATGATGATGCCAGTGTTCATACTTGATGATGATGGCCAGCCGCGGATGGATCAGGCCAACAAACCGATCCGCATTTCGTGGCGTGTCCAATGGCAGATACGTGACAAGGTCCGCTCCCGCATAGTTTTTACGCAGCTCATAGCCGGAAGGGGAGAAGAAGGTAAGCACAATGAAAATGTCCGGGAATTGTGCCCGGATAGCTTCTAATAGAGGTCGGCCCTGCTCGAACTCACCCACCGAAGCACAATGCATCCAGATCCGGTCAGCATGAACGTTGCTCAGCCTGTCTTCCAACCGGATAAGTAATCCCCTTCTGCCGGTGATCCAGGCATGGGCCTTCTGATTCCAGATCGATGCGATCAGGATCAATGTCCGGTATACATGAATGAAGAAATTATAGATGAATCGCATCGTCGGATGAGCACTGGTGAATCTCTGCGAAGTTAGGTCTTCGCCCCGACTGCCCTAATTTTCGTACCTTTGCACCCTTAAATTCGATTATGCGCCCCATACAGATGGTTGACCTGAAAGAACAGTATCTTCATATCAAGGATGAAGTGGATGCCGCCATTCACCAGGTACTCGACACCACCGCCTTCATCGGAGGGAAAGCTGTGCAAGACTTTACGTCAAATCTCGCCGCATTCACGGGCGCCCGGCACGTAATCCCCTGCGCCAACGGCACCGATGCCCTGCAGATCGCCATGATGGCCCTCGGCCTGCAGCCCGGAGATGAAGTCATCACCCCCTCCTTTACCTATATCGCCACCACCGAAGTCGTGGCCCTGCTTAAACTGAAGCCGGTTTTCGTGGAGGTCGACCCGCAGACCTTCTGCATCGACCCCGTTGCCATAGAACAGGCGATCACCCCCAGGACAAAGGCCATCGTGCCCGTGCATCTGTATGGTCAGTCGGCTCCCATGGAAGCCATCCTCGATATCGCCCGCAGGCATGATCTCTATGTTATAGAAGATAATGCCCAGGCCATCGGCGCCACCTACACCTTCAGTGATGGCACGGTCAAACAGACCGGCACCATGGGCACCATCGGCACCACCTCCTTCTTCCCGTCCAAGAACCTGGGATGCTATGGCGACGGCGGTGCCATCTTTACGGATGATGATGCGTTGGCAGACAAACTCCGTATGATCGCCAATCATGGTCAAAAGGTTCGGTACTATCATGAAGTGGTCGGATGCAATTCTAGACTGGATACCATCCAGGCCGCCATACTCGATGTGAAACTGAAGCGGCTGAACGATTACATCGCCGCCCGCCAACAAGTGGCCGCTGCCTACAACCAGGCCTTCGCAGGACATCCCGCCATCACCACACCGAAAGTGACAGAAGGGAACGCTCATGTATATCATCAGTACACATTGCAACTCGAAGGGGTTGACCGCGACGGATTACAGCAATATCTTGCGGCCCGTTCCATCCCCAGCATGATCTATTACCCGGTTCCGGCCCATCGTCAGCGTATGTTCACCGACCTGGGCGCCGGCGGAGAAGACCTCCCGGTGACAGATTGGCTGACCCAACGGGTCATTTCTCTGCCGATCCACACGGAAATGCTGCCCGAACATATAGAATTGATCACTTCTGGCGTTCTATCGTATATCGAACACACAAAACCACAATCATGAAGATCGCAGTCGTAGGAACCGGTTACGTCGGTCTGGTTACCGGCACCTGTTTCGCCGAGACGGGAAATTATGTTACCTGCATAGACATCGACCGGAAAAAGGTCGAGAAACTGTCCAATGGACAGATTACCATCTACGAGCCGGGACTCGAAAAACTGTTCCTGCGCAACCTGAAAGAAGGGCGCCTGGATTTTACCACCGACCTCGCCGCCGGGATCAAGGATGCCGCCATCATCTTCCTCGCACTGCCTACCCCACCCGGTGAAGACGGATCCGCTGACCTTAAATACGTGCTTGGCGTGGCACGTGACCTGGGTAATATTCTGACAGATTATGTCGTAGTGGTCGACAAGAGCACCGTCCCAGTCGGAACAGCTGAAAAAGTTCACGCAGCCATCGCCGAAAACTACAATGGCCCCTTCGATGTCGTCTCCAATCCGGAATTTCTGCGCGAAGGTGTCGCCGTCGATGACTTTATGAAGCCCGATCGTGTTGTTGTCGGCACCCGCTCCGAACGTGCCCGCAAGTGCATGACAGAGCTTTATTCCCCCTTCGTTCGCTCCGGGAACCCGGTCATCTTCATGGATGAACGCTCTGCGGAACTCACGAAATATGCCGCCAACTCCTTCCTGGCCACCAAGATATCGTTCATGAACGAAGTCGCCCAGTTATGCGAAAGGCTCGGGGCGGATGTTGATATGGTCCGTCGCGGCATCGGCAGCGACGACCGCATCGGAAAGCGTTTCCTCTTCCCGGGCATCGGTTACGGTGGCAGCTGCTTCCCTAAAGACGTGCAGGCCCTCGTGAAAAGTTCCGGCGAAGTCGGGTACGAGTTCAAGATCCTCGAAGCGGTTATGGACGTCAACGAACGCCAGAAACTGCATCTGATGCCGAAAGTCAGTCAGTATTTCGGCGGTGAATTGGCCGGTAAACACTTCGCGTTGTGGGGACTTGCCTTTAAGCCCAATACCGATGATATCCGTGAAGCTCCGGCACTCTATATGATTGACGCCTTGCTGGAAGCCGGTGCCACCGTATCCGCCTTCGATCCGGAAGCCATGGCGAATGTGAAAGCGCTCTACGGAGATCGCGTGAAATTCGCTGAAAATCAATACGATGCATTGGAGAGTGCCGATGCGCTCCTCATCGCCACCGAATGGAATGAATTCCGTACCCCCGATTTCCTGAGGATCGTTAAAAGTCTGAAAAACAAGGCTATCTTTGACGGAAGGAACCTGTTCGATGTTGATGCCGTAAAAGAGCTGGGCTTCCATTACGAAAGCATCGGAAGGGCACCTTCAAAATAAATCTCTAGGGCTGATGGATAGAAAGAGAGTACTCATCACAGGAGCAGCCGGTTTCCTGGGTTCGCACCTGTGTGACCGCTTCATAAAGGAAGGATATGATGTCGTTGGCATGGACAATCTTGTCACCGGGGATCTTAGGAATATCGAACACCTCTTTAAATTAAAAGAGTTCGAATTCTACCATCACGATGTGTCCAAGTTCATTCACGTGCCCGGACGCATTGATTATATCCTGCATTTCGCATCCCCCGCCAGCCCGATCGACTATCTCAAAATACCCATCCAGACCCTGAAAGTAGGAGCCCTGGGTACCCATAACTGCCTTGGCTTGGCAAAGGCCAAGAAAGCCCGGATGCTGGTGGCTTCCACCTCCGAAGTTTACGGAGACCCACTCGTCCACCCACAGACAGAAGAATACTGGGGCAATGTCAACCCGGTAGGACCCCGGGGGGTGTATGATGAAGCCAAGCGCTTTATGGAATCCATCACCATGGCCTACCATACCTTTCACGGCGTGGAGACACGCATCATCCGGATCTTTAACACCTACGGTCCCCGGATGCGCCTCAATGATGGTCGGGCTCTGCCCGCCTTCATCGGACAGGCCCTGAGAGGAGAAGACCTCACCGTCTTCGGAGACGGAAGCCAGACTAGGTCCTTCTGCTACGTGGATGATCTGGTAGAAGGCATCTATCGACTGCTGCTCAGCGACTACGCATACCCTGTCAACATCGGTAACCCGGTAGAAATCTCTTTGCTTGACTTTGCCAAAGAGATCATCTCGCTGACCGGAACCAACCAGCAGATTGTCTTCAAACCCCTCCCGGTGGACGATCCCAAGCAACGCAAACCGGATATCTCAAAAGCCAAGAGTATCCTCGGTTGGGAGCCTAAGGTCGATCGCGCCGAAGGACTGAAACTAACCTATGAATACTTCAGGCAACTCCCCAGAGAGGAGTTGTTCAAGCAACCCAAAGAATTCAATTCCGCCAAGTAACATGAAAATCTATCAGGACCTTCTTGATAAGAAGGCAAAACTCGGGGTGATCGGACTCGGTTATGTAGGACTGCCCATCGCCCTGGAATTCGCAAAGCGTATCTCCGTCATCGGTTTCGATATCAACCCGAAACGCATCGAAATGATGCGCAACGGACAAGATCCTAGCAAGGAAGTGCCATCCTCGGAATTTGAAGGACGAGACATCGTCTTCACGGATGACCTCAATGTGCTCAGGGAAGCTAATTTTTTCGTGGTGGCCGTGCCTACCCCCGTTGATAAGTTCAATGTGCCCGATCTCAAACCGATCATCGGCGCTTCCTCCACCATCGGAAAGGTGGTGAAGAAAGGAGACTACGTGGTGTTTGAATCCACCGTTTACCCGGGTTGTACCGAAGAAGATTGCCTTCCCGTCATCGAACAGATATCCGGTCTGAAGATGGGAGCCGATTTTAAACTTGGATATTCTCCCGAAAGAATCAATCCGGGCGACAAGAAAAACACCCTGCGTACCGTCGTCAAAATCGTATCCGGATCGGATGCAGAAGCGCTCGAAGAAATCGCCAAAACATACGAAGTCGTGGTGGACGCCGGCGTGCATCGCGCCTCCTGCATCAAAGTCGCGGAAGCCGCCAAGATCGTTGAAAATACACAGCGCGACCTCAACATCGCCCTGATGAACGAATTGTCCATGATCTTCGACCGCATGCACATCAATACCTACGATGTGCTGGAAGCCGCCGGAACCAAATGGAACTTCCTCAAATTTTCGCCGGGCCTCGTCGGAGGACATTGCATCGGCGTCGATCCTTATTATCTGACCCATAAGGCTGAAGCCCTGGGATATGATGCCAAAGTGATCGCAGCCTCCCGCTTCATCAACGACAACATGGCGCGCAACGTGGCCCGTAAGGTCATTCAGCACGTGCTGCGCAATACCCCGGATGTCAACAACGCCCGGGTGCTCGTCAAAGGCGTCACCTTCAAGGAGGATGTCAGCGATATCCGGAACTCGAAAATCATCGATACCGTCAAGGAAATACAGGCCTTTAATATCAAGGTCGATGTCGTGGATCCCTTCGCAGAACCCGAAGAAGTACACGAAGAATACGGCCTCGAACTCGCCTCCGGAGCAGGACGCGACTATGATGCCATCCTCATCGCCACGGCCCACGCGCCGTATCGTAGCCTGACCCCTCAGGATTTGTATGACATCACCAGGCCTTCCGGATTGATCGCAGACCTGAAAGGAATGTTCAAGGGACGCATCACCGAAAGGGATTACTGGAGCCTCTAACCTTTCAAAACATTAGACCTTCATGCAGCGCACCATCCTGATCACCGGCGGCTCCGGATTCATAGGGTCGCATGTTGTCCGAAGATTTGTTAATAGATATCAGGACGATCTCATTCTGAACCTGGATGCCCTGACCTATGCCGGAAATCCGGAGAATCTTCGGGATGTGGAAGCTGCACACAACTACCGGTTCATCAAGGGAGATATCACCGATGATGCCTGTGTCAACGCCATCTTCGGTGATTTCAACATAGATGCCGTCATACATCTGGCGGCTGAAAGCCATGTCGACCGCTCGATCATGGATCCGATGTCGTTTATCCGCACCAACGTGCTGGGTACCGGTGTGCTGCTCAATGCATCCAGGACCCATTGGAAAGATCTCTCCGGAAAACGATTCTATCATGTGTCCACCGATGAGGTGTATGGAAGCCTCGGTGAGACAGGGCTCTTCACCGAAGACACACCTTATGACCCCCGGTCGCCCTATTCGGCATCCAAGGCGTCGAGCGATCATCTCGTGAGGGCCTACCATCACACCTACGGCCTCCCTGTAGTCATCTCCAATTGCTCCAACAATTACGGATCGCATCAGTTCCCCGAGAAGTTGATCCCATTGATGATCAACAACATCCTGCATCGTAAGCCATTGCCGGTCTACGGCCAGGGGCTGAACGTGCGCGACTGGCTCTGGGTGGAAGATCATGCCTCCGCCATTGATACCGTATTTCATGCCGGTAAAGACGGGGAAACATACAACATTGGCGGTTTCAACGAATGGAGGAACATTGACCTGGTGCACTTGCTATGCAGCATCATGGATCGGAAACTGGCCAGGCAGCCGGGCGATTCCGCCTCACTCATCACCTATGTGAAAGATCGCGCCGGACATGACCAGCGCTATGCCATCGACGCCACCAGGATCGAAAGAGAGCTGGGATGGAAACCCTCCTTGCAGTTCGAAGAAGGGTTGGAAAAAACGGTAGATTGGTACCTGGCTAACCTGGAATGGGTAGAACATATTACCTCCGGCAGTTACCTGGACTACTACCGGGATCAATATGTGACCCGATAATATCTCCTGTTGAATATGACCGTCATCCAGACCGAAATACATGATGTCCTCTTGATCAAGCCCGGCATCTTCAGGGATGATCGCGGAGCATTCCTCGAGAGTTTCAGCGCCCGTAGATATCGTGATCATGCCATCACTCAGGATTGGGTGCAGGACAACCTTTCCACATCCGTTTACGGGGTCATTCGAGGGCTGCATTACCAACGGCCTCCCTTCGCCCAGGCGAAGATCGTCCAGGTCATCCGGGGCCGGATACTTGACGTGGTCGTCGATATCCGAAAGGGTTCACCCACATATGGAAAACATGTAGCCGTGGAACTGGACAGCGAAGACCGCATGCAGATCCTCGTGCCGCATGGCTTCGCCCATGGTTTCTCCGTCCTCAGCCCCTTCGCCGATGTCCTCTACAAAACAGACAACTACTACAGCAGAGATCATGAAGCGGGACTTCGTTTCGATGACCCTGATCTCTCAATCGACTGGCGCATACCCTCGGATCAAGCTATCCTGTCACCGAAGGACCTTGAATTGCCATGCCTGAAGGACCTTTCGACAGATTTCGAATATCAATCCTGAATCGAATGAAGATCCTCGTCACCGGTGCCAACGGCCAACTTGGGAAGGCCCTGCAACATCTCGCAAAGCATCATCCTGAACATAAGTTTCGTTTTCTGTCGAGAGAGGACCTGCCCAT
>CAJBZC010000199.1 GCA_903959965.1 uncultured bacterium | reverse complement strand
TCCATCGCGCCTTTGTATTTAAATCGATACCTTCAATCAACCAGGAACCTGTGCAGCATCCGGCGATTATCCGTCAATACTTCCAGAAAATAAACACCGGGCTTTTGGCCTTCCATGGGAATACGCAATGATGACCCGGACTGCCAGCGATCCATCTTCTCTTCCAATACTAGTCTTCCCTGAGCATCATGGATGCGGAACTGAACATGGCTCTGCAGCTTATCCGAACGGAGATACAGATCAGTCCGGACGGGATTCGGCCACGCTGTAATGCCGGCAGCCGAAAACGAAAGCACGGGCAGAGAGGTAAGTATGGTACCATTCAGATCATATCTGGACAGCACGGGATAGTGATCCGATGTATTCTTGGCCGTCACATAATCAGAAACCTGCGTCACCACATCCGTCTTGATCTTCACGGAACTGCGGATGAAGAAAGGCATTACCTCGTTCGAGATCATATGATTATCAACAACATTGGGATATCCGATCATCGACGTCTGACCCTGCGCCCCCAGCGGCAAAGTGATAGACTTATAGTGATCGGCATCGGTGCTGTCGGATACGATCGGCTGATAGGAAGAAATGGAAGTGCCTGGATAGATGCTGGTGTTCAGCGCATCGTTGAAATCCCCGATGATGAGATTCATCGTCGTGCTATAATACAGGTCCAGCGTATCTTTTAGCTCCTGAGCACCCGCCCGGCGCTTGTCGTAATCACTCTGCGTACTGCCGGCCTTGGCATGGATCACGATGAAATTCATGGGCTTGCTGACACCTTCCAGCGTAACGGTAGCCGACAACATGAACGGAAATCTTCCCGATGCCCAGCTGGCATTGGCCGTGGCACTGTTGCGCATCATCCCCCGCGTCGTGACATTGGAAAAAACAGACTTGCGATAAACGAACGCCATTTTCTGGCCCGTCAGCCACGCATTACCAGAGGGCTGCGTCGCCTGCGTGCAATACGGCGAGATCACATATCCAAAATCATTAGAACCCATGAAGTCCACCACCCGACGCATGCGCATGGTATCCACCACTTCAACGAGTCCATACAGATCCGCATTCATCCACTTGAGCAACTTGCCCACATTGGCCTCCTGCAGGTTCTTGTCGGCCGGGCCGTTGGCCGCCGCCGGAGATCCGAACCACTCGATGTTCCAGCTCACGACTTCGAGGGTGGTATCGGTGCTTTGAGCTACCATAATCATCGGCGAGAAAATCCATGCCACGGTGATGACAGCCAGTCTGAATCTCATACGCAACTACATTAGTTGCTCCAAAGGTACATGATGATTGCTACTGCCTGGATGTACGAGGAATGGTCACCTGATAAATAATTGTCCCAGCGTCATTGATAAAATTGCAGGAGGCCGACGCTCTGTTCAATGACATGGACAAGAATCCATGCGATGAGGCAACAAATCGGGTATGCTTATTACCGGTAACCGGACGCACTTCACTTCCTGCACCTGAAATGAAATGATGCAGACCACCTTCCAACACATCATGTTCCAGATGATGCTCATGGCCGGCAACATAAATATGCGCCCCACCCTTGTTCAGGATTGTTAACAAGGAAGTGGAGACATCTTCAGTCTGCCCTTTTCGTTTTCCTGCAGAATATAACGGGTGGTGTCCAATGACGATCTTCCAGTCAGCTGTTGATGCGTTAAGTGTACGCTCTAACCATGCCAGTTGTGCAGCACTGTCTGCTGCAACTGCACGGATATTTGATCGAAAAGGCTCCTCCTCATCCTCTGCATAGTATTTTTTCTCGAAGGGACTGGTATCCAAAAAAACAAATAAAACGCTGGAACCATCATCCGCCACTCGCTCGAAATGATGATAACGGGCGGGCATACGCCAACGCCTGCTAATGCTGGAATAGGAAATCTGGGCTTCAGGTACTCCTGCATAATCATGGTTCCCTAAGACTGGGAACCAATCCTCCTGAAGAGAAAAGGCTGTATATATATCCTCGAAACTCCGTTTCCATAAGGGATCCTGAACGCTTTGAACACCCTTTGGATAGAAGTTATCCCCCGTAGAAATAATAAAATCGATGTCTGTGGTGTGTGCGGCCCTGCCCAGCTGGTCTGCAACTTCACGTTGTCTGTATTCCCCGACTCGTCCCCAATCACCGATTATCAGCAGATTCACGCTTTTTTTCAGTGGCCTCAAACCCTGGATAACACCACCCGCATATCCGTCTGAAAAACTTTGCTGCGAATGGGTATTAATACTGATGAGCGCAAAAATTGCGCTCATCAGCAGGTATTTCCTATGTAAAGTATGTGTCATGAAAACATTAAAACAGATCAAATTTAAGTCCAGCGCTTCCTTTCGAACGATAATATTCTAACTGCATGGTTCTATTCCGCTCTCCCTGATAATACCTCAAGGGCTGGTTGGTCAGGTTATTCAGTTCTGTAAACAGACGAAGTCGCGGTGTAATGGCGTAAGATGCATTGAAATCAAGGAAGAACTGACTGTCGTAGTAACGATCATAGAAAGCATCTGAACCGATTTCATCAATATATCCATCTGTGTAGTTGGCGGAGATCCTCGCTACAATTTTTTTATTCTCATAACTGATGGATCCATTGAACATGTGGGGCGCGGTTCCAGGAAGTGATAGACCTGTGCGTTTTTCTCCATCCGCCGTATAGATACCTTTTGCATTGCTTTGTGTGAAGGTATAATTCAGATAGATGCCAAAGCCCTTCCAGAAACCAGGCAGGAAGTCCAGCTGACGCTGGAATGCTAATTCAACTCCATATACATCCACCTCATTACCATTCAGACTTGTACGGTAAATCCACTGCCCGGTAGACGGGATGGGATTCTGACCAGCAGCCGGGTTAAATGTACGTTGATAGTCCAGGCTGTCAAATGTCGGGTCCACAGAAGTAAATATGAAATCACGCAGACGCTTGTAAAAAACACCACCTGAGAGAATACCTACCGAAGAGAAATATTTCTCTGCCATCAGATCGAGGTTGATGCTGCGGGTGGCCTTGAGATTCGGATTACCAACTGTAATTTCGTTGTCAGCACTAATGACATTCACATAGGGAGCCAACTCATAATATCCAGGGCGTGCGATACCAGTCGTCAGTGCGAAACGATAAACAAGATCCTGTCTGGGTTCCCAGCGTAGATTCACCGATGGAAGAATATTTGCATAGCTGTTGTCAAGGGCCCTGGTGCCACGCAAGGTCGTTTCGTTGAATACATTGTTTGCTGTATAATCAACGCTGGTTTGCTCCATCCTCAGCCCCGCGATAGCTGTTAGTTTATCGCTGAATCGATGATCAAATCTGAAATAACCTGCAGTGATCCGCTCTTTTGCCTGATAATTCAACGCCAGGAATTCTTCAAACCTGCGTGTTTTGGTGAAATTATTGGAGTTATACGGATCGATCTTCCCCAGGTATGAAGGAGTACCAAAGGGACCCAGCACATATTTGTCTCCAGGTTGAAATGCATTAGTGTTGGGCGTATTGTAATCAATGAGATTCATCGTACGCATCAGCGCAGACTGTGTGGTAGTGGGTGTATATCGATAAAAATCATTGACCCGCTCCTTCTCTTTTTCACTGTAACGAATACCGAATTTCAATTGACTTTTATCCTTACCAAACCAATCCACAGGTAATTTAAGACTCGCCTTCGTCGTCCAGTCATCCTCCTGAACCCTTCCTTCCTGCTCTGTCAATCTGCGAAAATTAAGATCTGCTGCTCCCAGTCTTGTCACGGTCGTGACATACGGAAACTTAGGATCGGCCACATCCATGATCAGATTATTCTGGTTGGTTCTGTTATATTCCAGATATCTTTCATTAGGCCTGTATTCGCTGGCTGAAGAACTTGATGTACTCCACTCAAATACAGCCTTACTGGCAAGAATATGCTCGCCCTTGACCGAAAAATTCTTCACGATCTGTTCTTCCAAACGACGAAGTCTGACCCGATCATTATCTATGCCACCCTTGGTCTGTACCCTAACCTCGCCCCGATAACCGGTAAATGCACCGGCGGTATATTGTGGCGTAATACCGGTTACGCGCAATCGATATCGATTCTCCCAGTCATCCCGCCAGTTGTACATTCCGGAGAAAGTGATGGTATTCTTTTTGTTGATCTTATAATCCAGTGACAGACTGCCACTGCGACGTGTCCGGCGTACATCATATTTACGAATATCATGCTCCGACATGTACACTACACCATCCGTGCGTTTGGCCCATATACCTTCAACATTATCACTGCCGTAGTCATTATCTTGAATGGTAAACCCGGCGACCACCCCGAGTTTATTCTTGAAGATACGTCCACCTGCGAGGATTGATGCGTTGTACATATTACCCTGACGGATTTGATTTCTCCCCCCGGATAATGTGCCTGAAAGACGTAGTTTATTAGGAGCACTGCGCGTCACCAAATTTACACTTCCACCAATTGCATCCGCATCCATGTCCGGCGTAAGGGTCTTACTGACTTCCATCGTCTGAATCATATCTGCCGGTATGAGATCCATCTGAACGCGGCGATTATCACCTTCGGCAGATGGAATGCGAGTGCCGTTGAGTGTAACAGCATTCAATTGCGGCGCCAAACCACGGATAATAATATCCCTGGCTTCACCCTGATCGTTCTGCATGGTGATGCCCGGAACCCTGCGGAGAGCCTCTCCAATGTTCTGATCCGGAAAACGACCCACCTGGTCCGCACTGATGATATTCCCAATATTTCCGGCTGTCTTTTGCTGATTGAGCGCACGTGCCTGACCACGCAGCCGATCACCCATCACAACGATATTTTTCATCTCAGCTCCGCGAGGTTTGAGGATTATGATCAATTCCTGAACACCTGCGGAAATTGCAACAGTCTTAACAGTAGATTCATAGCCTATGTATGTCACTTCCAATGTCTCTTGTCCAACTGCAATGGCTGATAATATCAAGTTGCCATTTACGTCCGTTACTCCGCGAGCTCCGGATGACTTAAGTCGCACATTCGCCCCGGGCAGGTTGAGGTTGTTTTCATCAACTACCCGCAATCGAAGGATTCCTGTCTGTGCATCTGCCAAATTTGACATGAGCAGACAGTATACAAGGGCTGTTAGAGCAATGATTTTAGGCATACTATATCAGTTTTGATCGGCGAAAGTAACTTGAGTTTCATCAAGCAGTTCCCCCGATACGTTAACAAAACTTTAAGTTATTGTGAATGGAGTGTTACTTGAATAAGTCATTTAATTCTTTCCATAGTCTTATCGTAATTTGCTTTCCCAGCATTGAATCACTCAACCCTGCTTATTATGCTACGATTGTTCCTGATCTTCATGCTACCTTTTGCCCTCTCCGCCCAAAACCGTGTCCCTTATACCCACTCACACAACGACTACGAACAGGCCATCCCCTTCAAACACGCCTTTGATAAAGGATTCCATTCCATCGAAGC
>CAJBZC010000198.1 GCA_903959965.1 uncultured bacterium | reverse complement strand
TCCGGATGTCCAGGTTTTTGGATAGGCGATGAGTGATCGGTACCAGGGGGCGGTCATCGCCACATATGACTTTTCAAGGTCCCATCCCTTTCCAAATTCACCCCATGGATCGAGCCTGGCATTTTGCAATCCCCAGGATGTCATTTGTCTGATGGCATAATCCGCCGCTCTTTTGAATCCATAGGAGTTGGTGACCCTCGGCCCATTGGCATCTGTGATGTGGAAGGCAATATCCATGACCTGAGAATTGGTCAAGCCTTCTTTTCTGATCTTGTTCATGACACTCATGTCTATCTTTTCCTGTTGTGCATACGTTGCATGCATGCACATGAAAAAGAGACAACCGATAATATTCTTTAATTTATACATGATCTATGATTAGTGTTTGTGCTGATATTTATTTTATGATTGATACATCAAATGTATAGGAACCACTTCCTGCCAGTACAACGCGGCTCTTCTCCTTAGATTCAATGAATTTGATCCCTGTTACTTTTTCAAGTGGTACGCCTTTCTCTGTAATCGTAGCACCAGATGCGGCTGGGATATGGATTGTTGCCTTTGTATTTGCCGGAACGGTAAATTCAAGTGTCAGCCCTTGTCCTTTTTTCTGCCAGGCTGATTTGATGGTACCATGAACCGTTTCAACGGACGATTTCACCCAATCAAGATCATGATCCGGGATATAAGGCTTGATGCTGAAATGTTTAAATCCGGGTGATCGTTCATCGGTGTTGATCCCGGCGAGTACGGTGTAGAACCACGGGTCGATGGCGGAACCCAGTACCACGTGATTTTGGGAGCCTCCGCCAGCCCAAGACTCTGTGATCGTTGTACGTCCATCCCTGAGGAAATAGCTCCAACTCGGGAAATCTTTTTTCATGGCCATTTCCCATACCAGGTCCTGACGTCCTTTCATGGTTAACAGGTCGATCAGGTATTTTGTGCCCACATATCCTGTGGTGGGATGTACCTTGTTTGAGTCTACAATATCCGTGATCAACCATTTGAATACGGCATCCTCTGAATCTTTGGGCACCATTCCGAAAAACAAAGGCCATGTCTGTGCGGCTTGTGATCTGTCATCGTAATAGCCCGGCTGGCGATTGTAAAATTTCTGATTGAATGCCTGTAATACCTGCTGCGACAGGCTCCCCAATAATTTTTGATCTTCCTTTTTTCCGAGTACTGCTGCAATACCCTCCATTACTTTGATGTCGTGGTAGTAAAATGCTGTACTGATGGACAGGGGAAGCCCCGATCTGCCTTTAAATCCCTTGGCGAGGGAGAGATGATCACCCCACTGAGATTGCTGCAGGTATCCGATCATGTGAGGATAGATCTTAAGTTCGCCGAAGAGCGGATTTTCTCCGGCCTCTTTGGGTTTTACATCCGTACGTCCTTGTGTAGCGAGAAAATTCAGGTAGCGCAAAATAGCATGATAATTTTCTTCGAGTACCGCGGTATCATTGTAATGTAGAAACTGATACCAGGGCATGATGACGAACGCCGAACTCCAGACCATGTCTTCTTCGATGCCGGCACGGGGTACGATATCACTGATCCTTCCCAGATTATCCTGTTGGTCGCGATAGTCCTGGAACCACTTTCTATAGATCCTTTGGATATCGACATTTAGCATGGCCTGCTGAGAAGTCATCAGGGCATCGGCACCCCATCCCTGACGTTCCGGCCGCTGCGTATCATCTGTGGGCACACCCATTTGGATATTGGATCGCTGAGATTGTACGGTAGCGTAGTGTATGCGGTTGATGAGATCATTGCTGCTTTCAAAAACACCCGTCGGATCGACGGAGCTATGCGCGAAGCGGCCTTCAATGGCATCTTTATTGGGTTTCCCGGGGAAGCCGGTCACCTGCACATATTGAAATCCATGATAGGTGAAGCGTGGTTCAAATATTTCAGTCCCATCTCCTTTGAGGGTGTACTGATCTTCCTGCAAGGCCGCCCGTGAACTTGAAGGATCGATCATGCCGTTCGGGAGCAATCGTTCTGCGAATTTCAATTTGACCTTGGTTCCGCTGGCGCCCTGCACTTTCAGCCTTACCCATCCTGCCAGATTCTGACCCAGATCAAATACGAAGGTGTCCGGCCGGGGCTCGGTCAATGTCAGGGTCGGTAAGATCTTGGTCACTTTTCCGGGCTGATGCAGGGCTGAAGAAAGTTTTCCGCCGGGACCGGGCACGATGTTCACATGTTCCCAGTGCCTTTGATCATAGCCGGGTGTGTCCCAGTTTTTTTCTTCGAGCCGGGCATCATAATGTTCCCCGTCGAACAGGCAATTAAAAGTGATGGGCGCCCAGGTTGACTTCCAATTGCCATCTGTTACCACCTTTGATCTTGTGCCATCGGCGTATTCGATCTCAAGTTGCAGTATGACCCTCGGTGAGCCATACCACTGATACTGCCATCCCCAAAATTTCCGCTGGCCATTGAACCATCCATTGCCCAGCATGACGCCCAGTGCGTTGATGCCTTCATTCAGTTGCTTTGTTACATCATAGGTGTTATACAGAATGCGTTTTCTGAAATCGGTTTTGGATTGACTGAGTACATTCGATCCTACTTTTTGGCCATTCAATCTCAGTTCATAAAGGCCAAGGCCCGCAACAAAAATCCTGGCCCGCTCAATTTTTTTCTCTACCCGGAATTCTTTTCGGAACATCGGAGATCTTGAATCCGGAATGACTTTTAATACATCCTTCGACATTTTTTGTGTCAGGAAAGAATCCACATCTGCCACGATCTCACCGGGATCTCCCTTGCCTATCCAAACGGCATGCCAGTCAAGTGGATCGAGTAAGCCTGTATTGAAAATGCCTGTCTTTCCGTAGGGGAGCAATTTTCCTGATTCGTCGCGTATCCTGACTTTCCAGTAGTATTCCTTATTGCTCTGCAGCGGCTTACCATTGTATCTGACATGCGTTGACTGATCGCTATTGATGAGTCCTGTGTCCCACATATCTCCCTGGTCTGAATCAATCTTGGTACGGGAGGATGCAACGATCAAATGGTATCCGGTTTGTGCTTTGCCTCGACCCTCCATCGGGAGTATCCATGAAAATCTTGGTTTTAGGATATCAAGCGCAAGGGGTGAAGGATCGGACTCGACAAATAGTTGTGCTGTATTCACCCTTGACACCCACTGTTGATAGTCACTTTTCATTCGTTGCAAGAGGGGATCCTGTGACTGACCCAATATCTGAAGGGGTAATGCTGAAAGAATGATCATCACTATCAGCGTCGAAGATTTAAGAACACATTTCAACATGTCATAGAATTTGTGAATACCTGCTTTTAACTTTCATACAATCTACTGAATATACCATTTGATTTATGTTCATTCATGGGGCGTGATAATATCGGGTAAAAAGAAGGGAATAATTGTTTAATAAATGAATATGATTTTAAGTCTATCTTTCTGTGAAAAACCGGCATATGTCGAAAGCATATTTTTACTTTGATCGATCGTATCGTTTCGTGTGTGCGTATGATGTGACGGAAAAAATTAAATACTGTCTGGTCTGCATACTACTGTTTAGTATTTCCCTCCCGACATATGCTCAGGATTCTGTTGGTCCATCCATAAAGAAGGGGAATATGGGCGGATATATGATCACGCGTCTCACAAAGTCAGACACCACGTTCAACGCCGGTTATTCCATGTATGCTGCCGCATGGCCTCTGGTCAAGGATTATCCGGGCAGAAGTTTCCAGTCAGGTTTGTTCGGCACGTGGATGCATCCTGAGCATTCAGGTCCATTGCCTGTTGAGAAGCTATACACTGATATCGAGGGCGGACTTGGTTGGTGGCGGGATACAGAATTTGCCACTCGTACGCCAAAATTCATCATGGGTGGTGTCCAGTTGAATTTTGCAGGATGGGCCAATGGTCCGGGAGCCGGAAGGGGACGCGACTGGAGCAAATCTCGGGGGAAGTATGGTGTGGCGCAGCTCAGTCCGTGGATACTTTGGCCACCGGACGGACTCAATCTGAAACAGGGCACCAGCGGTGAGTGGTTTGGCAGTGGCTATCTGCCATTGCCCCTGACGGAGCCACAGGCTACGACGATGAGCAAGGATGTCCCAACCGGAAATCAGTGCTGGACCCTGTTCCTGAATACCGCTAATTTCAAGGGCCCGGTTGCCTTTTTTACGCCCTACTTCTGGAGCGAGGCCTCTGTTGAAAATCCAATACTGAGCGGGCTCTTCCTGGATACGCGCCCATCGAAGACCAATAAGCCTTTTCAGATGGAGACCCAGCATATACATTCCTATGAATCACAAGATCGTAATGGTAATGTTTACGCGAGGATGGCGCCCACACAGTATCCTGTTGGTCCGGATGGGAATTCTGAATTGCTGCATCGTCTGATGGTGTATAAGAAGGACGCACTGTGGACTGCGGTTGATCAATGGTTCAAAGGTGGGCCGCCGGTCAAGGGACTGATTGATACCAACCAGGCTATGATGCAGACATTCGAGAAAGGTGTGCGCTCCAATTGGCGTTTCTATGGAAATCACATACCCAAGGAGAAACGGGCTTTTACCAATATTTCGTCGTTCATGGATGCCAGTGTAACGGACCCATCGACCCTCCGGGTGCGTTGGTCAGGAGATCATGTCAAGATCGTTCAATCGAAAACATCACGACTGGTCGTTCTGCCAGAGTACTACCAACTGATCAAAAAAGGGCAGGACAGCATTGGCACCTGGGTGGCACTTTCCGCGAAGGATGTTCCACAGGAGACGGGTTTGCATGCTGTGAGCTTTGATCGCAAAGAGGATGACAGACCATCACTCGTATATACCACGCCGGCAGAGGATACGAGTAGCTGGAAAAAACCGGGACCTGTCGCCGGACCCTTCAAGGTAAAACTTGGCGATGGCAGTACCCTTACATATTACTGGTATCGGTTTGCGGATCAGCCCGCACTCCTCAACG
>CAJBZC010000197.1 GCA_903959965.1 uncultured bacterium | reverse complement strand
TATCAGTCGGTCAATGCCGAGATCGCTGCGCTGACGGCTCCGCGTCCGATGATGCTGGTCTCCTGCGGTGGCGACTGGACGCGCAACACCCCGCAAGTTGAATTTCCGTTCATGCAACGTATCTATGGATTGTATGGGAAAACTGGCCTGGTAGAGAACGTCCATCTGGCGGATGAACAGCATGATTACGGGCCGGGCAAGCGGGCCGCGATGTATCCCTTCCTGGCAAAGCATCTGGGGCTGGATCTGAGATCCGTGACCGGGTCTGACGGAAAGGTGGATGAATCGAAGTCCGTCCTGCTATCCAGAGAGCAGTTGTCCTCTTTCACCACCGATCATCCCCTGCCGTCGAATGCGGTCCGGGGGGATGAGGCTGTTTCTGCTTTGATCAGATGAATATCCCGGCTCCGTCCGGCCATAAAATAAATATAAACCCAACCGACATGCGCTTTCGTTCCCTTGTACTTTTCGTGCTTGCCCTGCAGATGACTACAGCCGCCGTGGCCCAGAAAGTGAAATTGCAGCGCGATGCGTCTCGTCCGGTCGTGAGTGTCCGCATCAAGGGACAGCATTTCACGGATTTCTTTTTCCCGGATACGATCGCCAAGCCGGTGCTCTATCCCATCAAGGCGCCCAATGGCACGGTGGTGACGCGCGGATTTCCGGTGACGCCGCTGCCGGGTGAGCCGACGGATCATCCGCATCATCTGGGTCTCTGGCTGAACTACGGGGATGTCAACGGGCTGGACTTCTGGAACAATTCCGCAGCGATCCCGGCCGATAAGAAGAAGGATTACGGGAATATCCGCATGGACGGCATTGAGACGATCCGCAGCGGCGAGACGGGGCTGATCCGTTACAAGGCGCGCTGGGTGGACCATACGGAGCGGGTGCTGCTGCGTGAGACCACGGATCTGGTCTTCAGTGAGCAGGGGGGCATGTGGATCATCGATCGCAAGACCACACTGACGGCGGAACTGCCGGTCAGTTTCAAGGATAACAAGGAAGGGGTGCTGGGTCTGCGCGTGGCGCGTGCGCTTCAGATCCCGGCGAAAGAGACGAAGAAGTTCACGGATGCCAACGGCATTGTCACGACGGTAAAGGCCGTCACAGACACGGTGGCGAATGGCAACTATCTCGCCGCGAATGGCATGCAGGGCGATGACGTGTGGAGCAGCAAGGCTTCATGGTGTCTGCTGTATGGACGGATGAAGGCTGATTCTGTCAGCATTCTCATTATCGATCATCCATCCAATGTGGGTTATCCCACCCACTGGCATGCGCGCGGTTATGGTTTGTTTGCCGCAAATCCGCTGGGGGTGAAGGTCTTCACGAACGGAGCTTCGGAGTTAAATCAAGCCCTCGAGGCCGGTAAGTCGATGACTTTGCGTTACCGGGTGGTATTTGCTGCCGGTCAGCGGGTGCTGGATGCAAACAAGATCGGAGCCTTGGAGCAGTCCTTCGCGGCAAAAAAAGATTGATTATCAATGGTTCTGTTATTCTAACCCTTGGAGAGTCCCCAACTCTTGGAGAGTTGCCAACTCCTGGAGAGCTGCCAACTCCTGGAGAGATGCCAACTCTTGGAGAGTTGCCGACTCTTGGAGAGCTGCCGATCACATGGAGTAGCCGGTCAGCCATACCTTGGTCAGCCGGTCTAGTGATTGATTGGAAGCGGCGAAAAGGTTTTCAAGTTGATGTTTTAGGTCTAGAGGTATACTGAAATCAACGACAGGATTTGTGGGTTCTTCCTGACATTGCTCCAGGCTATGCCTTTTAATTCGCACATCTTTGTAGGCGTCATCACCGATATCCAGACCTATATCTCCCTGGAGATATGGTTGCAGTCTGTGCACGAAAGGCGCCGTGAACAAATCACGTCCGAAATCGTGCGGGTATTTTACGTTCATCAGTCTTTTCTGTTCTGTTTGAACATCGGATAATGACGGGTTATGGTGGTTTAGTTGTATCGATATGTTTCGGACGCCTAAGAAGCTATTAATCTTTTCATGCAGATAAACGCCATTTAAATCCGGGATCAACGTTCCAGTCGGGGTGAGATATTCCTCGATGGGAAAGATCAGGATGTGTTCTGGTCCGAAGAATTCTGCATAACGTGCATACGTTCGGTCGTATAGCAGATCGTACAGGAAGCTGCGATCCTGAAACATGAAGAGGTATCTGAGAAAGTCAACCCAGGTCTGAGAAATTCCTTGTCTGACAAATTCCTTGTATAGCGATTTCAGCAGGCTGAACTGTTCACGAATGATGATGATGATACGCGTTTCTTCACCGAAGAGTTGTTTCAATCGAGTGGCCTTGGCAGACGAATCGATATGGTCTGGTGGGCTGAATGCCAGCATTTCATTGGAGATCCCGGACGCCTTAAAACCCAGATGTTCAGCTTCTGAAAGTGCTTGTTCCAAGGCCTTTTTCAATGATGGATACACTTCCTGATATTTGGCATCCCTGCATGTGGTGAGGTACGGCTCCACCATCTTATGGATATCTGCGTTTCTGTATCCAATGTTTGATCCGCATCCAATACCCAGGTGAAATAAGTCGGGGTGCGCATCGAAATAGGATCGCTGAAGGGTGGTGGATAATGTCTTTGGATATCCGATATGTATGTACTTCGTCAAGGAGCGCATTTACCGATGGATGCATAAAAGGATTGGAGAAACGCCTCCTCGATTGCTGTGACATTGCGGGATCGAGCCTTAATCATTCTGGCGGGCATGCCTATGTACATATGCCATGGATCCGTATTTTTTGTGACCAGTGAATGTAACCCGATCACACTGCCCTCCTCGATGGTGATACCCGGCAGAACCGTTGAACGCATACCGACGCCACTGAATTTCTTCAGCACGATCTGTCCTTTCAGAATGCCTGACCTGAAGGCCGGATCGATGGTTGGACCCATCAGGGATTCGCCGGAATAATCATCGCTTTCACTGAGCAGGCATGAATAGTGTGAGATGCCTGAAAAATTTTCTATGATGATTCCTCCCCCACCCAACATAAGCGTGTGGGCACCAATGTGAATGTGATCGTGCAGTTCTATTCGTCCTTTGGCGGATAAAATGGCGAAGTCATCGATCCGGACATTATCTCCTATGGATAAGTTTTCCGGGAAATAGATGCTGGCTTTTCTGCTGATCAGCACTTTGTTTCCAATAGAATTCAATCCCAGTTCTAACAACTCATCATGGGAGTAGTAGCTTGTCATTCAACATCAAAATATCGACTAAATATAAATATTCCAAGAAGGATCTATTCTCTCGGTAAATAAAATGACACCCAATGAAATGGGGTTGCAGAGGATCTGTAGCTTGAGAAATTTTTATAATCTTCACAAATTCAGGCTTCTGTATGGGTGTCCTGCCTTTCGGGGAAGTGTTGTTGGAGGTAGGAGCCTGGTGGCTGGCCGTGAACTTTCAGAAAGGCATTGTGCAGGGTCCTTCGGTTGGAGAAGCCGGCTTCAAGGGCCAGGGCTTCTAATGTGTGGCTCGATGCGTTCTGTTGGTAGAGGTTGATGAAGTGCTCGATCCGGTATTCGTTCACCCACTGGTTGAAGTTCTTGCCAAATTCGATGTTGATCAGATAGGAGCAGTGATGTGGTGCGATGTCCAACGTTTCGGTAAGGTTGTGCAGCCGGAAAGCAGGGTTTAAAAAAGGCTTCTCCTGTTCCATGAGGTTGAGGAGTGAACGTTTCCATCTATCGATTCGTTCGCGGGAGATCCCGGCCAGGGGATCATCATTGGCATCTCCCATCGCCTGTTGACCGGATATGTTCGTTCTCGTATCAGGTTCAGTGAATCTGAAGGATTGCCAAACTTCGGGCGCATGGTGAACATTTCTGCCGGGCGGATCCAGTGAGGCGGCCACAAAGGCGTATCCGTACATCACCCTGGGCTGATAGAAGATGAACAGTATGTTACAGAGATAGATCAGGATGGATACGCGGACGGCTCCCAGAAAACCGGCATGACCCAGCTCCGGGTTCATCTGATCCCAGATCATGGCACTGAGCACCATGCTGTGACCGAAGGTGGCGAGGATCAGCAGGAGCAGCACCCAGTTGCAACCAATCCGGTTGGACGCGTAAGATTTGAAGATCCCTTTTCGGAGGACGAGTACCCACGATGCGCCGATGTAGACGAGGAACATGCCTGTTCGGATCATCAAACTGGTTTCATGGGTCATGAACCCGGGATCCTGGTGGGCGAAAAAACTCTGCTGGCTGCCAATGGCATGAAGGACTTCGTTTCGGTAATCCTGCGTACTCATCATCCAGGGGATGGCCTCGGCCAGTCCGATCAGTCCCGGGAGGAAATGCAGCCATTCGTATTTACCCAATTTGTACTGGTCGGTCACGAAGCCCTTGATGTAGAGATAAAAGGCGCTCGGCGCTATGAATAGCAGCGCATTCGGGACCTTGTACACGAACATCAGTTCGGAGAGATGGCCGTTCTCCGTCAACCATCCGTAGAGATACTGGAAGCTTCTGGCCATAAGCATGATGGCCAGCATCCGGTTGATGAACAGGTTTCCATGTCTCGTCAACATCAGGTGGAGTGAGAAGACGATCATGAAGAAAACGAGCGAAATATAGATAAGATTCAGCACGAACATGCCGCATAAAATTAGGATTTCAATGTTAAAAACTGATTCATAAATTTCATGAATCGGCGAATGGATGAGAAAAATGAGTTGATAAAACGTTTATGCAAAGGTCGTCGGCGCCGGTAATATGCAAAAAAGAGCGATGACCATGGTCATCGCCCCGTTTTGGAAACTGTCTGGACAGGTCAGCGTGCCGGGAGCAGTTCTTCCAGTTTCTTTTTGAGTAATTCATGATTTTGCGGCGAATTCCCAAGGAGCCTCATCAGGAATTTTCCATCTGGTCCGATCAGGAATTTGGTGGGGTAGCCCCCGATATCGTAGGCTTTGACGAGGTCTGATACGGCGGGATCATAGAGGATGTGTTTCCAGGTTATGCCGTCGTCGTTGATCGCTTTATGCCAGTTCTTCAGTTGTGTTTCCATGGGTTTGGGGCCGCCTGCTATCTCATTGGCGATGCCGATGATCTCCAGGCCACGGTCTTTGTACATCGCATATATCTCCTTCATAGAAGGGTGGCTTTGGCGGCAGGGCACGCACCAGCTGCCCCAGAAATCGATCAGCACTACCTTCCCTTTCATGGCTTGTACATCCACTATTTCTCCGTCAAGGCCGGGCTGACGGATGGGAATGACGGGTTTTCCGATGGCGGTGTTCCGATTGCTTTCGATGCGTTCGAGTACGGCAAGTCCGGTGGCAGATGATTTCATTCGGTCATCCAGGCTGTTGAATTTCGCCAGCATCTGTTCCGGGGTGAACAGCAGTCCCATGGCTTGCAGCATACAAAGACTGGCGAATGCCTTCGGGTTCTGATCGATGTATTCACTCCTTAAGGCCTGATTTTTTTTCCGGAGCTGGTTCACCCGATCCTTCAGCGGCTGCATGCCGACGGTATCCCGGGCGTTCATTTTGCGGTTCATCTCCCGTTGAAGCGTCCAGGCTTCGCGGCTTAGAGGGATATC